>WJKV01000096.1 GCA_014728875.1 Candidatus Woesearchaeota archaeon
CCGAGCAAATACAATCATGTGGGGCACGCAATGACTTTTCTGATAAATTTTCTTTACGCACAGAAATACAACGGCAAATGCATACTTCGTTTCGAAGACGCCAACCCGGTGAAGATAAAAAAAGAGTATGTTGATTCTGCTGTTGATGACATACTGAATTATCTGGAGATAAAACCGAAAAAGATAGTCTTTGTGACAGAAGACATGGAAAAACTTTACGACCATGCAGAAAAGACAATAAAGAAAGGAAAGGCATATACCTGCAACTGTGAAAGAGAAAGGATGCAGTCGGACAGGATGAAAGGGCTCGAATGCGGCTGCAGGAACAAATCAGAGACAGATGTATTGAAAGAATGGAAAGACATGCTGAAAGGAAAATACAAAGAAGGCGGCATGGTCCTTCGGCTGAAGATAGACATGAAGCACAAGAACGCTGTGATGAGGGATCCTGTGATCTTCAGGATCATAAAGAAACCGCATTACAAGCACGGCAGGAAATACAGCTGCTGGCCATTGTACGATTTCTATAACGCGCTCGAGGAGGAATTCTGCAGCATCACCCATGTGCTCAGGAGCGCAGAGTTCGACGTCCGCGTCCAGCTGCAGGACTATATCAGGGACCTGTTCGGCTACAAAAACCCGCAGTCCTACCAGTACGGAAGAATAAATGTAAAAGGAGCAACAACACAGGGAAGAGAGATAAGAGAGCTAATTGAGAAAGGCGAGGTCGCTGGGTGGGACGATCCAAGACTTGTAACACTGAAGGCGCTGAAGCGAAGGGGTTTTGTAAAGGAAACCTTCTATGAGCTTGCGATACGCGTCGGCCTGTCAAAGACACAGACAAACATAGACTGGACCCTGCTGTGCACGACAAACAGGAAGTACCTCGACAAGAAAGCAGACAGGTATTTCTTCATAGATAATCCTGTAAAGATAAAGATAAAGGGTGCGCCTGAACAGAACATAGAGCTTGATCTTCATCCGGAATTACGGAAAGGCGGAAGAAAGTTCAAGACAGGAGAGGATTTTTTGATAACAAAAAAAGATTACGGCAATATGAAAAAGGCAAAAAAAGGAACTATATTCAGATTGATGGACTGCCTTAATTTCAGGCTTGAAAAAGACAGATTTGTTTTCCATTCACAGCCGTACGAGGATTTCAAGAATGCAAAGGGAAAGATCATAATACACTGGCTTCCTGCTGATGAAAAGAACGTTAAGATAAAAATCAGATGTCCTGAGAACGAGATAATAAAAGGCATTGCAGAGCCCGGCATTAAAAGATTAAAACAGGGAGACATAGTGCAGTTCGAACGCTACGGTTTTGCGCGCCTGGACAATAAAAAAGATCTGGAATTTATATACACTCATTCGTGATTCTCGTCGACAAATCGAAATGTTTATATACTAGCGTCAGTTGTTCAAAAACATAAATCAGGGGGTGACATTAACATGACATTAGTAGTAAAGGCAAAAGTTAAGGAATTCGCAAAAGGTGTAAATGTATCTTCAGATTTCACAGAGAAATTGAATGAAGAAGTAAAGATGCTTATCAAGAAAGCAATAGAAAGGGCCAAAGCAAACAAAAGAACAACTGTCATGGGAAAAGACCTTTAGCTTTTCTTTTTTCTAATTTTTTTTTAGAACTAAACAAGCCTGTATTTCCGCACAGGCTCCTTTGCGGATTTTTTCTTTGTTCTCGATGTTTTCTTCTTAGTTTTTGAAGATTTCTTCTTTGCTTTTCCTGTTTTTTTGGAAGTTTTCTTTGCTGTCTTCTTTGGTTTCTTTTTTACAGTCTTTCTTGCTCTCTTTTTCACTGCTTTCTTAATTTTCTTTTCTTTTGGTTTTACTGCCTTTTTCGCAGGCTTTTTCTTTGGTGCTTTTTTCTTCTTTTTCCTTATCTGCTTCACTTCAGAATAGACATCATCAAGCGTCTTTTCTATCTCTTTCACTGTCTTTTCTTCTCCTGACTCCTCTTTATGAAGCTTCTGCAGTGTCTGCCTCATCTTCTGAACGCTCTTTCTCAGATCATCTATGATCTTGAACTTCTGGTCGAGCTCGTCGAGCTTTGAAGTGTCAAGCCTTTCTTTTTTCAGTATCTTTTTCAGCAGTGCTATCTTTCTCTCGTCATTCTCGCTCAGCCTGCTCAGGATCATCTTGTTGAAATCTTCCTCTGCTTCTATGTCGTGCTCGTAATCAAGAATCCTGCCTATCTTTTTCTCAATGACCTCTATGGGCCTGGAGCCTGCAGGCTGCAGTTTAGAGACTTTCTTCAGCTCCCGCATGTCTTCCACAGAACGAAGTTTGTCCAGTTTTTTCAGGAATTCCTGCCTGAATTTCTCTGACCTTTCTGATTTTCTTTTTTTCCAGTGCCTCAGAACATATTTGAAGAAACGTCTCCGCCTATCAGGATCTTTTCTAATCTTAAAAACCTTTTTCTTGTCTTCCTCTGCCATCTTTTTTAAAACAAATGGAATCTTTTCTTCTTATGCTCTGGTTTGTGCTCTTCTGAGCCAGGCAATGGCGGCGGTGTCAGTTTTCCTTCTCTTTTAGGCGGGGTATATCTTTCAGTAGGAGGATGTGACAGCGGCGGCGGGCCTGCTCTCGGCGGCGCAGGAAATCGGTGCTCTTCATGCCCTTCGTGCTTTTCATGCTCAGACATCTTTTCCTTCAGCTCTTCCTGCATGTCTTTCAGCGCATTGGCTGTCTCTGTGATCTCGCCAAGTTTTTCCTCTACAATGTCATTGATTGCCACCAGCCCTTCTGCAATCTTCTTGTTCTGCTCTTCTATCCCGGTTATCCTGTCAAGTATGGGATCTATTTTTGTATTTACAAGTTCGCTTTCTGTATCCTCTTCCCTAAGATCTTCAGAAGCAGCTTCGAAAACTTCCATCATCTGCTGCAGTTTCTCGTTCAAATCTTCAATCGCCTTGTGCAGATCACCGGTATCTGCTTTTCCGCCTTCTTTCAAGGCCTTTATCTCGTCCCTAAGCCTTTTCAATTCATGACGCGACAGAATTTCGTATTCATCTTCAGCCATAATCTACCACCTTCTTTTTAAAGTATAATTTAATTATAAGTTTATAAATAATTAGGTTCTCTTATATATAAAAGTATCGGTGAGTACGGCGATAGGATATATTTTTATATTACTGCATAAATTTCTTCCCATTATGGTTGAGGTCGAGATAGACAAGAAGAATTATCCTGAGAAAAAGATAAGGGCGGGCCCTATCGCAGTCGCGATATGGCGCAACAAGACAGCTGACGGAAAAAGATCGTTCTATTCTGTGTCTTTTGAAAAGAGATACATGGACACAAAGACAGAAGTCTGGAAATCGACAAACAGCCTGAGCAAGACAGACATTCCACAGGCTATTCTTGCACTGCAGGAGGCTTTCAAATACCTGACACTGCACAAGAGCGCGCAGGAGATGATCGATGATGCACTGGAGGATGAAGGGGCATACTGGAACAGAACAGAAGAGCCTGATGCAGAAGAAACAGCAGCTCCTGATGAAGAGCCCTGCGACGAAGAGAGGGATGAGGAAGAAGAATGAGCTTCAAGGTCTGCCAATGCCCGAAATGCGGAAACATCCAGGCAACACAGTCAGAAAAGACCTTCAAATGCTTCAGATGCAGCAAAAGCACCACGATCAATCCAAAGAGCAAGCTCGGACGCGGGCTGAAGATACTAAAGACTTTCCCTGACGGAAACCAGGCAGCGAGATTCATAATAGAACTTACTAAACTGAAACATCAGAAAAAAGAAGATTAAAATAGAAAATTAAGGCACAACCAGCTGTTCCTGAACATTCGCTTCTGTGCCTGCAAGCAGGTCCTTGACAGTAAGTTTAACTGTATAGGTTCCAGACGCAAGTGCTCCTAACGGAAAAGTGCTGCTGTCCATTGTCTGTCCTTCTGTCTTTATCACAGAACCGAAGAAGTCGCTCTTGAACTGCGTCTCTGGTATCTCAACAATTACCTTAGGCTGTATCTCGCCGTTGACATTAGCAAACTCGCCGATCTTTTCGACATACAAGAACAACGGAGTATCTGCCTTCACCACATCCATCTGCACCTTATTGTCAGGGCCTATGGATGCAAATCCAACTCCTTCAATCGCCAGTTCAGAGACTGCTGGCATTTTTTTCGGCGCGCAGGCAAGCAGGCCCATGCATACAGCAGCTAAAATCAATATTACACATAGTTTCTTCATATTATCCCTCCAAAAATTAAAAATAAAAAAAATTAAATTAATGCAGTCGTGATCCCTGGAGCAGCTGCGCCTATGATCAGCCCGAGAATCAGGCCGATGATCGCGCCGATTATTATGTCAGCCACGATCAGCAATATCCAGGCAATCGCGCTTCTTCCCCAGCTTTCCTTGTAGAAATATCTTATCAGCAACAATAAGATTACCACATTAACGATCATGAAAATCAGGTTGAGTGCGACTGCTGCTGCAATAGCTCCCATAAAAGTCGGAATCAGTCCAAGCACGAATGCGATGATTCCTGCGATCACAGCTACAAGAAACGCTGTTTTCATGCCCTGATCCTTGAACTTGAGCCAGTGGGATATCCCCCACAATATCAAGGCATTTATTATTATGAATGCTATTGTCGAACCGAGCATCACAAGGATGCCGCCTGTAACCAAATTAACCATTTTTTCAACCTCCCTTTATTTGTAAGCAATATTGTACGCAAACTTATGTACAAAAGGTATTTTGAATCTTTCTCCTTTGTATGCCTTTACAGCATAGATTATTGCCAGTATCAGGAATATCAGCCCTACGACAGGCAGTAACAGGAACAAGAATCCCAGTATGCCGAAAGTTACAACAGTGAATATCCAGAACACAATCCACAATATCGTGTAGATGATAAAAAACGCAATATTAAAGAACAATGCCTGGAATGCATGATACTTCACATCCTTGTCTCTTTTTTCGACAATTGCCATGACCAAAGCGATTATCCAGATAGGATACCCCAAAGC
>WJKV01000097.1 GCA_014728875.1 Candidatus Woesearchaeota archaeon
TGTGCATAGACGGGCCGGAATGTGGACAGTGCACAGCGTGCGGGGGAGAGCAGTTACCGTTTGAAGAGCTTGCAGAGACCAAGTTCAAGAAAAAGATAATGATGAACATGATCGCGCTCGGCAGGCTGCTTAAGATGCTCGAACTTAACATCGAAAATATCGACCTTAAAGAGGCCCTTCCTGCAAAATTCGCAGACAAGAATAAAGAAGCCATCGTATACGGATATGCTAACTTTGTTGACAGAAGTTAGATTTATATACTTGAGATTCTTGGGGGGAAACCAATGAAGGACAAAAAAGGGATGTTCACCAAGGCTTCGATAATAAAACTCATATTTTTCTTAATTTTCATAGCGTTCTGTTTCTATTTTGCATTTGCGAGCGGTTTCGCAAAACAGTTTCTCACAAAGGAAGGAATAAACACTTTTGTTTCCACTTACGGCGCCTTGGCTCCGCTGGCATTCATAGGTTTGTATGTTATGGGAATCTGCCTGTTCATACCGAGCGTGATCTTCACAGGCCTGGGAGGATACCTCTTCGGCACCTTCAAGGGCACCCTGCTTAATCTTGGCGGCCTTGTGATAGGCTCTTCTGTCTCTTTTTTTATCGGAAGGCATCTGGGAAGGGAATTCGCCAGTCCGCTTATAGAAAAATGGCTGCATAAATACGACAAACTGCTCGAGAAGCATGGTTTCACTACTATCTTTTATCTGAGACTTTTCAATTTTCCGATAATAGGGCTGAATTACTGCGCAGGCCTGACAAGATTGAAATTCAAGGACTTTCTTCTTGGCACTGCAATAGGAATAATCCCCGGCACTTTCGTTTTCACTTTCTTCATAAGCCAGATCTCACAGATAAGATCTGTGCAGGACATATTCAGGGGAAAGGTTTTATTGTCTGTAATCTTGTTGATATTATGCTTTTTGATACCTTTTTTCATAAAGAAAATGAAAAAGCATATCGAGATAAACAGCACAAGAATAGATCTGGAAGTGGAGGAGGCATTGAAGAAAAAATGACACTTGTCACAACAAAAAAAATATTGAAGGACGCGCAAAGGAACGACTATGCAGTAGGCCATTTCAACACGAGCAATCTTGAGATCACAAAAGCTATCGTCGAGGCTGCTTCTGAAATGAATTCGCCTGTCATTGTCGCGGCAAGCAAAGGCGCGATAAAATATGCAGGCATAAAGCAGATCGCGGAGATCGTAAAAACAGCCGCGAAAAAGACAAAGATTCCTGTCGCTCTGCACCTCGACCACAGCCCTGATATAGATCTGATTGCGGACTGCATCAAGTACGGCTGGACAAGCGTGATGATTGATGCATCCCATTTCTCTTTTGTCAAGAATACAAGACTGACAAAGCTTGCAGTGCAGTTGGCCCACAGGAGAAAGATTCCTGTTGAGGCAGAACTGGGCCGTCTGGAAGGAAAAGAAGGCTGGGTCAAGGGAAAAGAGATATTCACTGACCCTGAGAAGGCGAAAGTCTTTGCAAGACTTACAGGCTGCGACAGTCTCGCAGTGAGCATAGGCACCAGTCACGGCGCTTACAAATTCAAAGGAACCCCCAGATTAGACATAAAAAGACTCAAGGAGATAAATGAGCAGGTAAGGATTCCTCTTGTGCTGCACGGTGCATCGTCTGTCCCGCAGAAATTAGTGGTCGAAGCCAACAAGTACAATGCAAAACTGAAAGGGATGATTGGCGTTCCGAACAGCCAGATAAGACAGGCCATAAGAAACGGAATCTGCAAAGTCAATACAGACACAGACATAAGGATCGCGTTTGACTTGGGCATAAGAAAAAGCCTGAAACAGCATCCGGAAAATATCGACTATAGGAAATATCTTGCGTCCGGCATGGCTGAGGTTAAAAAACTTGTCAAGAGCAAAATAAGATTATTCAAGAGCGAAAATGCAGTCTAAAGGAAAAAATAAAATTATTGTAATATTGTTGCTTCTATTTCTTGCATCCTTTGCTCTGTTCAGCTGCGGATACGACAAAGAAGAATCTGCAGGTGAAAAGATAGTGCAGGATGTGGTGAAAGGTGTTGTCCGGATAAAGAATGAGTATGACAATTATAGAAATAATGCGACAGAGAAACAGAATGAATCTGAAACTAATGATGCAAAAAAAGAAATAATAGTCAAAGAGCCTGAAGACCCTGTCTCAAAGATAATGCTCGACAGGCTGGAGAAGATGTATGATCTTGTTGATGATCCTTTGTCAGGCAATTATATGAAAGAACATTTTCCAGATCTTCGATTGATATATGCTGACGAGAACAAGACAATGCTGTATTACTACAGCGAGCTGGCCAACAGCACTTTCAAGTTATGGTCGAGATTCAACAAGGTTGTCGCCATCAAAGAAGGAAAAAGAATAGATTTCGAATGACTTATTCTTCATTGCGTATTTCTGCTCTCTGTTTTATGAGAAGATAGTCGAAATCGAATCCTGGATCGAGCAGCTGCTTCTTGACTCCGGAGACGTCTGTGCCTTTCTCGACCAGTTCCTTTACAGCAAGCGCGCACCGCCTGTCTTTGAAGAAGCTCGCGCCTACAATCCTGTTGTTTTTTATGATGAACAGCTTGTGATCATCAGTCTTCTTACAGTTCGAATGCAGAACTTCATATTCTTTTCTTGACCTGACTCTCGGCGATATCTCTCCTATGCAGGTGTACGGGACGCCCAGTATGGCAGTACTCCTGTATCTTATGGCAGGGTAATATTTGGAGTCTTCGCCTATCATGTTCATTGCAGCCGTCTCTCCCATGTTTGCGCTCTCATACCATCCCGGTCTTATGATGTGGTTACCGCTATCAGGATCGTTAATTTGCGCGACATCGCCTGCCGCATAGATTTCGCTGTAGTTCGTCCTGAGATTGTTGTCCACAATTATCCCTTCGTCGGTATGTATTCCGCTCCCGGACAAAAAGCTTGTGTTTGGCGAACTGCCTGTGCAGAAAATGACAAGATTGGTCTTAATGATCTTTCCTTTTGTAGTCCTCACTTCGCTGACATGCCCTTCCTTGCCCCTCAGTTCTTTCACAGTCTCCCTGAGCCTGACATCTATTCTTCTCCTGTTCAGATCTTCCAGAACCCTGATGGCTGTGCATGGATCCATCAATCCTGTGCCCAACTTCGCCTCTTTCTCAAGGATCGTAACCTTGTTGTTTCTTTTTGTCAGTGCGTCCGCAAGCTCTATCCCGAGGATTCCCCCGCCTACGACGACAACATGCCTGCTGTGCTTTGCCAGCTCCATGATGTCAAGGGCATCTATAAAGGTCCTGCACGTCTTGACGCCCCGCAGCTCTGTTCCTTTGATCTCAGGTATCTTCGGCACAGCGCCTGTTGCGATCAGCAGTTTGTCATATTTTATTATGTTGTCCTTGTCTATGATTATCTGTTTTGTTTCAGGCACAACTTTCTGTACCTTGATTCCGTCGAGCACATCTATCCTTTTCAGCTCGAAGAATTTCTTGGGCCTTGCCAGCAGCCGCTCTTCTTCCAGCTCTTTCTTTAGGAATTCAACGAGCCCGCTCCTGAAATAAAAAGGCTTGTTCTCTCCGTTTACTATCGTGATCTTGTTCTTTTTGTCGTGCTTCCTGATGGTCTCAGCAGCAGTCACGCCTGCATTTCCGCATCCGATGATAACATAGTGTGTCATTTTTTATTCTTCCATGTCTTCCTCTCTTATCTGTTCTGCTTCCTTTGCCTGCTCTTCTTTTATCTCTTCTTCTAGGGCGCTGTAGACAAGGCTTATGACATCAGTAAGCTTGATGTTTTTCTGTTCTGCAGCAGGCGCCAGTTTGTTCCAGCAGTTTATGCATTCGACGCTCATGTTCTTTGTCTTGACCTGTTCCAGCTTTTTTGTCTGCATCCTTTGCAGTGAATCTGGTTCATGTTCCCCCCTGAGGAATCCGCAGCACAAGCAGAGGCCTTTATCTTGCGGAATATCAACAATCGTACAGACTTTGTCTAGCAGTTCCCGCGGAAGTGCTTTTTTGTTTTCTTTCCTGCCTAATATGCAGGAATCGTGGAATGTTACTTTCTGCTTTTCTCCTTTAAGGTTCAGCTTGTTTACATTGTCGAGGAGCCATTCAGTGGCAGTCTTAAGTATGAAGTTCAGCCCCCAATGTTTTTGCAGGTGCTTCATAGCTTCATAGTCTTCGCCTGTTATTGTGACGACAGTCGCAGGATTGACTTTCAATACTGCATCATACAATACATCGTGCATCTTGTCTGCTTCGTCCAGCAGCCCTGCATAATAGTGCTGGATGCCGTTGCTGTACTTATAGCCTGCCAGAATCTCAAAGTCCTTGTTCATGTACTCTGCAATGGCGATCAATTTATGCTGCGCCAACGAGGGCGAATAGATCGAGTCTCCAAGGTAGAAAAGCAGCGGTGTTTCTTTGAAATCCTTTTTATCGACATGCTTTTTCAGTTCGCCTGCAACAGGCTCCAGTTTCTTTAGTGCAAAATACCTGCCTATCTTCTGAAAGAATGAAAGTCTGCTTCCTTTGTATTTCAATGCGTTCTTGTATCCTTTCGGCAGGCTGTTGCTCAGCCTTGTCTTGAGCCAGAGCATCATCTTTTCCCTGTGGCAGTTTGCAGGGCACTCAATATTGCAAGCGCCGCACTGTATGCATTTCTGTGCAAACTCGATTGTTTTTGCAGTTGGCAGGCTCTTTTTGTATGTCGCGTAATTAAGGCTTCGTATCAGCATTTGGTCTGATTCTGGCAAAGGGCATGCTTTCATGCATTTGCCGCATCCAGTACATTGCTTAAGAAATTCGCTTACCTCTTTTTCCAGATTTTCTTTAAACATCAGCCCTCAACACCTCTTAATTACCAACAAGTGATTATTGTTTGTTGTTTTTTAATAATATCATTACGTCATGTTTTATAATATATAAGCTTTTTTATTCAAAAACCTCTAGATTTATATATTAATTAATGTTAAACAAATAGCAAATCCAACCTGTGGGGGTGAATATATATATGGCAAAATATAAGATAGAGCACGACAGGCCGGGGTGTATCGGCTGTGGAGCCTGCGCCAGAGCATGCCCTGAAAATTGGGAGATGGCAAAAGACGGCAAGAGCAAATGCAAGAAGACTTCTATCTCGCAAGAAGAATACAAATGCAACAAGAAAGCGGCTGACGGCTGCCCTGTTAATGTTATTCACATAAAAGACGATAAAGGCAAGAAGATAATTTAAAACATTTTAAAGGATTGATCAAGCACGATGAACAAAGACAGCATAGTCTGGATGATAGGGGGCGAAGCAGGATACGGAATTATGACTGCAGGCGTGTTATTCGCCAAGACCTGTGCCAGGAGCGGGCACCATGTTTTCTGTAATACTGAATATCCTTCCTTGATCAGGGGAGGGCATAATACTTTCAGAGCCACTATCAGCAATGAAAAAGTGCATGCGCAGCATGAAGTCATCGACATTCTTATTGCCTTGAACAAGGACACTTTAGAAGCGCATTCTGACCAGGTCGGAAAGAACGGCATTGTCATATATGACGGCGAAGAGATAAAATTACGAAGAAAGGAATTAAGAAAAAATGTTAATCTTATTTCTGTGCCTCTGATGAAGCTAGCAGGAAAGTACGGGACAGAATTGCTGAGGAACACTGTTGCAATCGGAGCGTCTGTTGCCTTGCTTGACCTGGATTTCGTCATCCTCAGGGACCTGCTGAGGGACAAGTTCAAAGAAAAAGGCGCGAAACTGGTGAATGAGAACCTTAAGGCTGCAAAAGCCGCTTATGATTTTGTAAAGGACAATTATGAAGAATTCTCTTTTTCACTTCAGCAGGAAGAAGACGAGGAAGAAGAAATAGTTGAAAAACATCCGCAGATTTTCATCACTGGGAACGAGGCTATTGCGATGGGCGCAGTGAAAGCGGGCTGCAAGTTTTATTCTGCATATCCCATGACGCCTGCATCGCACATTCTCCATTACATGACAGAGCACGAGCTTGACACTAATATGATAGTCAAGCAGACAGAGGACGAGATCGCAGCCATCAATATGGCCATCGGCGCAGGATTCACAGGCGTGAGGTCCATGACCGCGACAAGCGGCGGCGGTTTTTCACTCATGGTGGAAGGCCTTGGTCTTGCAGGAATCACAGAGACGCCGGTTGTCATTGTCGAATGCCAGAGGCCTGGTCCTAGCACGGGCCTGCCGACCAGGACAGGACAGGGCGATCTTAAGTTTTTGATCAATGCATCGCAGGGAGAATTCCCAAGAGTGGTATTGGCGCCCGGCGATGTTGAGGAATGCTTTTTCAAGACGATAGACGCTTTCAATCTTGCTGAATACTATCAGCTTCCGGTCTTGATTCTTTCGGACAAGTATTTGTCAGAGAGCGCGATCACTGCAGAGCCTTTTGATGCCGGAGGCATAGAGATAAACCGCGGCCTTATTGCCCAGGATTCTGACCTCAGGCGGGACAAGGATTTCAAGAGATACGCAGTCACAAAGACAGGGATCAGTCCGAGGACGCTGCCCGGGACAAAATACGGGATGTTCAGCACATCAGGAAACGAGCACAACGAAATAGGCCTCATAGTCGAGACAAAAGAAAACAGGAACAAACAGATGGACAAGAGACTGCGAAAACTGCAGCTCCTGGCTGACAAGCTTCCAAAGCCGGAATTGACAGGCACGAAGAATGCAGATGTCACTCTCATCTGCTGGGGAAGCACAAAAGGCCCTGTGAAAGAGGCCATGAAACTGTTTGAAAAGAGCGGCATGGAAGTAAATTACCTGCACATACTGTATCTGCATCCTTTCCCTGCAGAAAGAGTCGCAGAAATAATAGAGAATGCAGAAAAGACAATAGTCATAGAAGGCAATCAGAGCAGCCAGCTTTCTTATCTGATAAAGGCGAACACCGGCCTGGATGTCGACCACAAGATCCTGCGGTACGACGGCCGTCCTTTCAACCCGACCCATCTCTTCAATGAGATAAAGCATCTTGCAAAGCTGAAAGCAAAAAAGCCAAAAGAAAGAGTCGAGATAAAAAAGAAAACAAAGCCTGCGGTCAAAAAGAAAAAGATCCTGAGAAGACCTTCTCGGGGCTTGAAGGCTAAAAAATCCAGGAAATCTAAAAAATCAAAAAAGGCAGGAAAAAGCAGAGCAGGCAGAAAAAGAAAAAAATCCGCAAAAACAAGGCAGAAAAGAAAACAGACAATGAAGAAGAAAGCAAGAGCAAAGAAAAAGAAGCAA
>WJKV01000098.1 GCA_014728875.1 Candidatus Woesearchaeota archaeon
GCATTGAGATTCCCGAGATTCCAGAATGTCAGGGAAGACAAATCACCAGAGGACGCGACAACTGTAAAAGAAATAATGTCGTTGAAGAAAAAATGATGAAAATGGGCACGAACAGAGAGCTGGTCAAGATGTTCAGGGACATGGCCCTGATGTATGAGCTGGAGGAAGTGCAGTGGAAGCCGCGGGCCTACAGGGAGGCTGCGTACGGCATAGAAGGATTGAGCAGGGATGTGAAGGACATCTTTAAAAAGGACGGCAGGGAAGGCCTGAAAGAGATTCCTGGTGTAGGAGACAGTATCGCATACCACATCATAGAATACATCAAGAAAGGAAATATCAAGAAATTCAATGAACTGAGGAAGAAATATCCAAAAGAGATAACAGAACTTGTGGATCTTGAGGGTATGGGGCCGAAGAAAGTAAAGGTCTTGATAAAAAAACTGAAGATTTCTTCACCAGAAAAACTGAAGAAAGCAGCCAAGGAGCACAGAATAAGAAAACTCAAAGGCTTCGGCGAGAAGACAGAGCAGAACATCCTTGATGCATTAAAGATCAAAAAAGAGAGCAAGAAGCGGATGAGGGTCGACAAGGCGCTTGAGATCGCAGAAGAGATTGTCGAGTATATGAAAAAGAAGGCGCCTTTGCAGGAGATAGATTATGTAGGAAGCCTTAGAAGGATGAGGACGACGATAGGAGACATCGACATACTGGTCATATCAAAAAGCCCTAAGAAAGTAATAGACGCTTTCACAAAGATGGACAGTGTGAGGAAAGTCATCTCAAAAGGCACGACTAGAAGTTCTGTCATCCTGAAAGAAGACGATTTCCATGCAGACCTGAGGGTGGTCGACAAGTCGAGCTATGCAGGGGCGATGCAGTATTTCACAGGAAGCAAAGAGCACAGCATTGAACTAAGAAAGATCGCAATCAAAAAAGGCTACAAGCTTTCAGAATACGGAATCTTCAAGAGAAAGAAAGGAAAGAAGAACAAGAAGATTCCATTGAAGAGCGAGAAAGCCTTGTACGAGAAACTGGGACTGCAGTACATCCCGCCTGAGATGAGAGAGAACAGAGGAGAGCTGCAGGCTGCAAAAAAGAAGCAGATCCCTGACCTTGTTGAGCTGAAGGACATCAAAGGCGATTTCCACATCCATACAAAATACAGCGACGGTTCGAACACAATAGAAGAGATGGTTAAGGCTGCAAAAAAGAAAGGCTATGCCTATATCGCAATCGCAGACCATTCCAAATCGACAAGGATCGCAAAAGGGATGGATGAGAAAAAGTTGAAGAGGCAGATAGCTGCGATCAACAAGCTTGCAAAAAAGGAAAAGATAAAGATACTTAAGAGCGCAGAAGTCGACATATTGAAGGACGGCAGCCTGGACTATCCTGATTCAATATTGAAGAAGCTGGACATTGTCATCGGCGGTGTGCATTCCAATTTCAAGATGTCGAGCAGGAAGATGACAGAAAGGATAATAAAGGCATTAAAGAACAAGCATCTGACAATACTTGCGCACCCTACAGGCAGGAGCATCGGTAAAAGAGACAGGTACGATGCTGATTTTGAAAAGATATTCAAGGCAGCTGCAAAGAACAAGAAGATTCTTGAGATAAATTCGCAGCCTGAAAGATTGGATCTTGACGGCGCGAATATCCTGGCTGCGAAGAAATTAGGCTGCAAGTTCTGCATAAACACGGACAGCAAGGACACCTCTGATCTTGACCTGATGAAACTGGGTGTCGGACAGGCAAGGAGGGGCTGGCTGGAAAAAAAGGATGTCATCAATACAAGAACCTGCGCACAATTGAAAAAAATATTTAAATTATGATCAATAGCGCGGCTTAAGCGCGACCGAGCTTGTGCATTCCTGCAGTTTCTTTCCGACAACCGGCCAGTCGATGTTCTTGAAGAAAGCTTCAATGTACTTGGATTTGTTTGGGCCGTAGTCTATATAGTATGCGTGCTCCCACAAGTCAAGCGCCATTATCGGTATCGCGCTCCATACTGCGCCCTCGTCATGGAAATCAACAGCGTAATTGTGCAGCTTGTTGTCGCTCCAGTCATAGCAGAGAAGCGCCCATCCTCTTCCTGCAGATGCTGTCGCAAGGAACTCTTTTTTCCATTTCTCATAACTGTCGAAATCGCTCTTCAGCTTCTTCATCAGAATTCCAGAAGGCTTGCCTCCTTTGCCGCCGAGATGCCCGAAATATGTCTCGTGCAGGACCATGCCTGAACCGTTATGGCTCTCGTTCTTTTTCAGTTCTCTTATGTGCTCAAGCTTGCCTTTCTTGAGCGCGCTTTCTATATTGTTCTTTCCCTTGACATAACTTGCATAGTGCCTGTCATGATGCAGTGTTATCTGTTTCTTAGAAATCCCATTCAATTTATCAGGATTAAATTTCAACGCTTTAACTTTGTGCATTTTTCCACCTCTTATTTTCTTGAAGTAATTTCCAGAAGCTTTTTCACGAACAGAAGATCTGCTTCTGTGATGTCAAAATCCATCATTTCCTCAGGCCTGACCCATCTGAAATCCCTGACCTGCTTTTTCTTTATCTTGCCTGAGATGTATCTGCAGTGGCATGCTATCAATACTATGTGCTTTGTCTCGTCATAGACGTGCGAAGAAAGTTCGAGTATGTCGCCTGTCTCAATGTCGATCCCTAGCTCCTCTTCAATCTCCCGTTCCATTGCATATCTAGGATCCTCTCCAAAATCAATCTTGCCGCCCGGGAACTCCCATCTTTCTTCGTTATGGACACCCTTTGGTCTTTGGGTCAATAGAAATTTGCCTTTATCCTCGATGATAGCAGCCATGACAAGTATTGGATAGTTCATAGTGACCTTGAGATTAAGCAGGTATTTAAAATTATCTGCCTTTCTTTTTTGCTTCCAGATGCATTTCTAGTATATCGTCCAATTCGCTGCCGGTCTATTGTCGTCTCTTTTGTTCCCGCTGAAAGATCCTATCAGATATATGCTGTTTTCATCCATTTTAAGAGAAACTAGCAATGAAAATATAAATCTTTAGTTTTATCAAGGAAAGAACTTCAATATCGCTCTGAGGTCTTTTCTTTTCTGGTTTATTGCATGGGTGCATGCTTTCTGCAGTTCTTCTCTTCCGTTGAATGCGATTGACAATCCGACTTGTTTTGCTAAAGGAATGTCATTGACTCCGTCTCCGATGAATGCGCATTCCTCTTCCTTCAGCCTGTACTCGCGCATCAGGAGTCGCATGAAATCTATCTTCCCTATATAATCAGTGGGCAGAAGGTTCCATGAGACCAGCTTGTGCGTATCCTCGTCAAAGAAATATTCGCAAGCAGCAAACACGTGATGGATCCCCGACTCCCGCTGGATCTCGTTCGCGAGGTTCTTGAAGCTGCCTGACATGATCGCCAGCCTGTAGCCTCTCTTGATAAGCTCTTTCAGTGTCTCTATCGCCCCTTCCATATACGGCACGCTGTGCATTATCTTGTAGAAGTATTCCATGTCCAGGTTGTATTTCTGGTGGATCCTTATCGTATCCTCCATCCATTCCAGATAATTGTTGTAGAAGCCTTCATTCCATTTTGCCTTTGTCTCTTCCTCTTCTTTGAACGCCTCTTTTCCGAGGTGTTTTGCGATCACTGTCCATGTAGAGGCAGCAGTGTGCTTCCCTTTCTCAATTACGCCTGTCTCTGTTATGACGCCGTCCATGTCAAAAAATATCAGCTTGGTCTTTTTATTCTTAACCATATTGATAAATTTATTATAATGAGTATATAAAGTCTTTGGTCATTCCAAAAAGAATCTTATTTTCTGACCGATAATGCTCTCGTCGAATTTGTTTGCATTCGCTTCCAGCACGTATTGCGCGTTCTCCCTGGGAATATAATGTTTGCAGGGATCTGCTGTGCAAGGTTCTGCATGCAAGACATCAACAACTTCTAAATCAGAATTGATGAATATCATATCCAAAGGAATCAATGTGTTTTTCATCCAAAAACTTAATTTGTTTTCTTCTTCATAGACAAAAAGCATTCCGCAGGAATCGCACAATTCCTCCCTGTACATCAGGCCTTTTTTCTTCTCTTCGAGGCTCTCTGCCAATTCGACTGTTATCTTCTCCCTGTTGATCTCAACGTAACTGATAGGTGCGCAACCGACAATGATAATTAAGGCTGATATTAAAACAAAGACTAATTTTTTCATATTAACTCATTTTTTCTTCAATGCATCTGCGAGCAAAGGAGCAATGTCTATCTTGTTTGTTGTTCCGGCGATGGTGTTCGTTGTGATGACTTTTGCACCTGCTTTCTTCAGTTTAGACAATGCCCCCTCAACAAGAAGGCCGTGCACTCCGATCACTGTAAACTTTTTCGCGCCTAACTTCTTGAGGTCCTTTATTGTTTCTAAGACAGTGTGTCCTGTGCTTATTATATCGTCAACAACCACGACAGATTTGTTCTTCAGATCTATCTTCTTGTTCAGCCTGACATCCACTTTCCTTGCGCTGTATCTTGTCTTGTGCAAAATGGCGCATTCGCAGCCTATGATCTCTGCAGTCTTTTCTGCCCATCTGTAGCTTTCCCAGTCAGGACCTATTATTACTGCGTTTTTAACATTCTTTTTGATATAGTCGGCTATCAACGGGTCTGCTGTCAATCTCTTTGATCTTACTGTGAAGACATCATACATTGATTTTAAACGGTGCAGGTGCGGATCAATAACTATTATCCTGCTGAGGCACTCGTTCATCAGGTGAGCGACGATCTTTATGCTTACGCATTCGCCATGATGGAACTCCTTGTCCTGCCTGAAGTACGGAAAATAAGGCGCAGCAAGCGTGATTGATCTTGCGCCGAGTCTCTCTGCGGTTCTTGCAGCGAAAATGATCTCTATCAGCTGGTCATTTATTGACATATCTGTTTTTTTGTTATCATAGAAAGACTGGACAAGAACTATGTCTCTTCCCTTTACCTTTTTCATGAACCTTATGTTCAGCTCGCTGTCTGGAAATTTCTTGACAGACAGTCCAGAATAAGGTTTTCCAAGTCTTCGTGCAATGCTCTTTGCTATCTTTGTACTGTTTGAACAACCTATAATCAACATCTTAACCTCTTTTAGTTTTATTCTGGTTCTGAGGTATATAAATATTGCGGATGATTAGATTTAAATACCAATTCTCTTTATGCCAATACTATGCTAGATACTGCGATAAAGGCTGCGAAAGCTGGCGGAAAGATACTGATGAAGAATTTCAGGAAAGAGCATCATGTGCATGCGAAAGGTCTGAGAGACATATACACTAATGTAGATGTCGCATCAGAGACAGAGATAAAAAAGATAATAAAGAAGAAATTTCCAAAGCACGGCATAATCGGCGAGGAAAAAGGAGAGAGCAACACAGAGAGCGAATATGTCTGGATAATAGATCCTCTGGACGGAACAAACAATTATCAGAGCGGGATAGATTTCTTTAATGTTTCCATTGGTGTGGCAAAGAACAATGAATTGATAATCGGAGTTATTTATGATCCTGTCAGGGACGAACTGTTCACAGCTGAAAAAGGCAAGGGCGCGTTTCTGAACGGTAAAAAGATAAAAACAAAACAGAGGACAGTATTGAACCACTGCATCCTTTCGACTAATCCTGCATCCACGCTTAACAAGTTCAAAGCTGCCAAATACAGGAGGTTCTGGCACAAGCTCAGGGCGCCGAGGATCTACGGTGCAAAAGCTCTAGAGCTTGCGTATGTCGCGTGCGGGAGGATTGACATATATTATAACACTTCGACTTTTGTGTGGGATGTCGCAGCAGGCATTGTCTTGATCAGAGAAGCAGGCGGTGTGGTGAAGAAGTTTGACGGCAGTGAATGGAACCTTGGGGAGAATGAGTTCATTGCTTCAGGAAGAGCCATATTACCGCAGGTTTTAAAAACAATAAACAGGTAGTCAGGCAGAATGATAGGGAAG
Organism: Candidatus Woesearchaeota archaeon; assembly: GCA_014728875.1. Classification (GTDB taxonomy): domain Archaea; phylum Nanobdellota; class Nanobdellia; order Woesearchaeales; family WJKV01; genus WJKV01. The sequence goes on from WJKV01000098.1 coordinate 5,966, forward strand.
AGGGTGTTTTTTGGAAGGCCGAAACTGAACCAGCTAGTTGACGGAGGCTATCATCCTGTTGACATGCATTTCCATACAAGATACAGCGACGGAATAAACAGTGTTAACGGTGTTCTTAAGAAATGCAGGAAAAAGAAGATAGGCGTTGCTATAACAGACCATAACGAGATTAAAGGCAGTCTTCAGGCAGTGAAACAGAAGGATGTTCTTGTCATACCTGCGACAGAATTGAGCGTTTCGGAAGGTTTTCATGTCTTGTTCTATTTCTATGACCATAATGAGATGAAGGAATTCCATGACAAGTATGTTAAGAATTTCAAGCCTAAGTATCCGTTGGGGAGGCTGCCTGTCAGCCTGGCGAAATACATGGAGCTTGCGAACGACTATAACTGCGTGTATTCCATTGCGCATCCGAGCGACAGATGGTTCCTGAATTTCGTGCGTGTCCTGACAAACAAGGACCTTTTCAAGCGGTTCGGGAAATACAAGCTGCAGGCTGTCGAGGCGATCAGCGGTCAGTCAGGCAGCTGGAGCAATTTCCAGGCCACAATGTTCGCAGCGACCCTGAACACGATGATCACAGCAGGCAGCGACGGACACAGCATCACTCCGCTTGGCAAGGTTGTCAGCTGTGCTTACGGAGATACAGTGGAAGAGCATCTGAATGCAGTGAGAGACAAGCAGAACATAGCTGTGGGTCTGCCGATCACACTCCCCAAGAAGATAATAGCGAATGCTGCTCCGTTCACAATGTATACGAAATACTGGGATGATGTTTTCAAGCCGAAGAACTGGATAAAATTCGGTTATGCGCTGGGAAAAGCAGCCGGCATATTTGAAGACAATAAAATAGAGGTAGACCCAACTAAAGATGAGAAGGTGATCAAACATGACAGGTGATTGTATTTTCTGCAAGATAATTAAAGGGGAGATAAAAACAGATTTTGTTTATGAGAATCATGACTATGTCGCGTTCATGGACATCAACCCTGTCGCAAAGGGGCATATTCTTGTCATCCCGAAAAAACACTATCCTTTTTTCATAGACATGCCAGAGAAAGAATTCGCTGAAATGAACAAGGTCGTGCACAAGCTAGCGATCGCCTTGAAGAAAGCCACAAAGACAGACTATATCCATCTTGGAATCGAAGGCACTGATGTCCATCACACGCACATACATCTGGTTCCCCGCAATGAAGGGGACGGCCTGACAACATACAAGAGAACAGGCTATGAAGAAGGCGAGATGGACAAGTATGCTGAAAAAATAAAAAGCTTTTTATAAGGTCTTTTTTTCTTGCGTTTATAACGCCGCCATAGCTCAGTCTGGTTAGAGTACCACGCTCATGACGTGGTGGTCCCGAGTTCGAATCTCGGTGGCGGCATTCTTTTTTTCCAATAATTTTATATCATCTCTTTAATTCTTGCCTATCATGAGAAGGGTGAAATCAATATGGAGGTTGGCAATATGAAAATAACAAGTCCTGCTTTTGAAGATGGAAAGGCAATACCTGCAGAATATACCTGCAAAGGATCAGATATTTCTCCTGAACTGAATTTTGAAGAAGTCCCTGAAGAGGCAAAGAGCCTCGCATTGGTGATGGACGATCCTGACGCACCGATGGGAACCTGGGACCATTGGGTTGTTTTCAATATTCCTGCGACTGCAACAAAAGTTGCAAAGGGAACAGAGCCAGAAGGAGTAGCAGGCAAGAACAGCTGGGACAAGACAGGCTACGGCGGTCCCTGCCCTCCGTCCGGAACGCACAGGTATTATTTCAAGCTGTACGCGCTTGACGCAGAACTGAATCTTGCGCAGGGCGCGACAAAAGCAGAATTGATGAAAGCAATGCAAGGGCATATAATCGCAGAAGCCCGGTTGATGGGAACATTCAGCAAGGATTAAGATTCACATCAATTCCCTTGCGGCATAATGGGTTCCGATAAGTATAGCTAAACCTATTGCAACAGAAATCCAGAGGCTCAGTTCATAATTGTTCGGGAAAAGATATTCATCCATCAGGCCCCAGATCCCTCTCCATAATGAGATGACTGCGACTGCAATGATTATCGCAAAGACTGTCTGATGGTGCGATTTCATCTTTCTGATTCTGTCGAACATGAGAATAAATAGAAAGAATTCTTATTTAAATCTATCTCTGCTGTAGGAACTGTTTTCGTCATCAGGCGCATTGACATATAATCGTATCTGCGTGTGTTCTGCCCACATTGGCTGCGGGCCGAGAAGGCCGGCAACATACGCTCTCATTTTCTCTTTCAGCGGTTCATCCGGCATTCGAGCCGGGTCATCGTCTCCAGATAGAAACCATGCTCCCTTGTTGCCTGTTTCAGACAGCTCAAAAGTGAAAACGAAATTTTCACCATTAACGATGTAAACTGCAGGCCCCTCTTCTGGCTGGTTGACGATTATGCGGTACTGGCCTGTGTATACAAGCTTTTCAAGAAATCTTGCCCTTGTATTTTCTTTTCTTCTGCTAAAAGGCGCAACTGCAACTTTTCCATCTTCCACAAACAGTCCTTCTCCATCCCCTATGCTCTGCAGCATAGGAAACAAATCAGCCAAGTCAGTGCATTTGCGGACATTGTGGTTTGGTGCTGGCGGAAGTGTCATTTTTATCTTATAGAGATAATCTTTGAATATATAAAATTATCAATAATCCTATAGAAAAGTAAAAAAGGGGTTTCCTGAACCTGGTGAGGAAACTATTCAGGATACCCCCAATATTAGACAAGACTGATTATATTTTAGGAGTGCTTCTATTTAAATATTTTGATTTCTTCCATCGGAAAGCATACCTCAGTATACAAAAAAGTATACTAAACATCAAAACGTATATAAATCATTTGTGCTTTTAAATGAAAAGAAGGAGTGTTGAGAGATGGCTTGGAAAAGAGGTGAGGCGGAAGAAGGTTCTATATTAAGCAGATTTAAGGCTAGATTAAGGAATACTTTTGTTTTTGATTATATCTCTGAGAATCCAAGTATAAACAAGCATAGAAAGCTATATAAAACTCATTTAAAAGCTGAAAAATCCAGCAGATTGAAGAAATTTCTGGAAAACAAAAGAAATAAAGCGATCCTTCTTACGTTGGTTGTATTGCTTGCGGTCGGAGTGCCTGCTCTCATCTACAATGAGGGTCTCGGTGCAGCCATATTCGAACCAGAAATCAAAAGCAACAGGATCGAGACATCGATGCCCTCTGCAATAGGCGATGATGATCCTGGTGCAGGGAAAGGCGTCTCATTACCTGAGATACCAGGCGCAGATGAAGATACAGCAGATGAAGAAGAGAGCGCAGATGAACCAGAAATTAATCCTGAAGGGCCTCCACAAGAAACAATAACAGATACAGGTTTTGGCAAGGGAACAAACAGGGGGAGCAGCAGCACATCAGGAAGCCATGGAAATGACAATCCTTCGGCAGATCTAGGAAACATGTTCTTTGGTTCTTTCTTTGGAATTTTCAATTATTTCAAGAACGGCATAGAAGTTTTTGCAGAAGATACTTCATTTGATCATGATACCATTTTACAGATAAGAAAAAACAATCTGAAGCTTTTGGATATCGAAGCATTGTTTGAGAATGCAGATGTGAATATATCAGGTCTTGTTATCGAACAAAATGAAACGCAAATTGCAGTCGACTTTTCCCAAATACCTTCTGGCCATGTGGGAGACACAGTCGCATTGTATCTGCCTGACAATGGAACAGGTTTGTATTTTTGCCGGAATATCACGACACTAAGCCAAGTTAATATGGCTTGTCCAAACGCGGTTGTTTTCAATCAAACAGAAATAGAAGCAGGAACAACCAAAGCCGGAGTCACTGCCACCACAGACGGAACTTACTATAAAATTGAGTATAGCTAAAATGAAATTAATCTATGTCTTATTCATGATACTTTGCATTGTTTTGATTACAGGCTGCCTTGTCACAGAAGAGCCTGAAACAGGAAGAGTCCAGGATGTTGAGAAAGAAAAGGCTGCTGAAGCCGAAGACAAGATAATGCTTCCGTCTCCTGGAGAAAAAGAAAAAGTAATTGTAGTGCAGGAGCCTGTCAAAGAGCCTGAGCCTGCTCCAGAGCCAGACATAGTCGTGATTGACGAGCCTGCACCAGAGCCGGAAAAAGAAGTTGTCGAGATTGCAGAGGAGCCAGAAGAGGATAGTGAGAAGCCTCTTCCTGCAGCACAGACAGAGCTGGCAGAGTTTGATGCTGTTGAATACACAAGAGCAAAAGGAGGCTCTCCGACACAGATACTTGCAGGAAAAAGCGTGCTGAAACCGCATCTGATTGACACGATATATACGAACAATGTTGTTGATTCGAGGGGCGAGTTCAGGATGAGTGTTGTTGACACGACCGACAAGGATTCTGACTTGTCCGGCGACCGGGTGGAAGATGTTTTCATCGAGTTCAGGTCAAAACAAGGAAATCAGTTCTATATACAAGAGATAAGGACAGGCAGGAAAGGCATCAAATTTCCGCACTTTGGAGGCATTGGCTTGAACAAGCTCGTCTATGGCGATACAGGAATAGACACTGAACTGAACCCCCAGACACTGGCATACATCACAGTATGGGGAAAGACCGATCTTTACAAGAACGGGCATTTCTTTGCAGCTGATGTTCCTGTGCATGTCTCTGTAGTGCAGGGCTTCAGGGACGATGTCTCGCACAACATCACAGCTGTTGATGCTGCGAGCACAGAAGCGCACATCGTGATTCCCGGCATATACGGCATAGAAGAAAAAACAGTGATAGACGGACTGCCTGACCAATTCCTGCATGTGTATTTCGAGGATGTAAGCTTGTTCAAAGAATAAGCAATAATCACCAGATCACAGCAACAAGGACTCCTTTTATCTGCTCGAACCTTATTCTTATACCGTCGTCAACATTGTTGTTGTCGCCTTTTGTTATGAAGTAATGTCCCTGTTCATCTGTTCCTATCTCGCGCACCCTGTGCACAACAACACCTTCAAAGTCTTCTGTCTGATAAGCAATAACATCACCCACATTGATCTGTTCCGGCTTCTGCGGTTTAAGCTCTATGCCATGGGCGCCTATGTCAATCAAAGGGTCCATGCTGTTGGTGTCTGCGAACCTTGCCCATGCAGGATTGTCAAGATGGATCACGACCCTGTCTTTCAGGACTGTGATCTGCTCTTCCTTGATCCAGTCAGAAGGAGACGGGAGCTCCCGGCCTGAAAGAAGCACAGGATTGGGCCTGAGATCTGCTATCTGATCTGCCTGCTCTGTCTGCGAATTGAACCTGTACAATTCAAATCCTACAACAGAGACGCTTGCAATGACAGAAACAACCAGCAATAATGCTATAATGAATAACTTCACCTTAATTCCCCCAATCGTAAGTACTTAAAAGTAGTATCAATATTTAAATCTAGCGAAATTTATTTATAAATAATATAAAGAGAAGGTATTTTATTAAATAAATTTATATATTCCGCTTTAAACAGCGGTCAATATGAATCATCATTTTGAGCTCAAGAATCAGGATCTGGTGAAACTCAATGGCATGTTCTTCCAGTTCACCAGGATGTATGCTGATTATGCAAACAGCATCTATAATCCGCACGCTTTCAAGGTCATGATGGAGGCGCACAACCAGATACTGGAGTTTGCGCAGAACATCAGGCCTGAAGATGAGTTTGACAAGCTGTTTCTGAGGCACATCATGTGCGGGCTGAATGCACAGGCTGTCTTTGCTGATTATTTTTCCAATCCAGAAACAAAGTACACAATACAGGAAGTCATCGCGACAATGCACGGTCCAGGAACATTGAATCTTATGGAAAAAAACATCAAGAGGATGCCTTTCAGGAAGCAGTGGGAAAGGATACAACTGCTGAACTTTCTCAGGCCGAGGTTTGTCAGGAACGACACGCCAGAGGCAAGAAGCATGATTGAGAAGATGATCCCTAAGTTCAAGAAGAACATCCTGAAACTGGGTGTTGAGAACGGTTTCATACCAAAGAAATATGATTTCGAGCTTGTGCTGCTTCCTCCTTATGGCGAGGAAAGAAGCAATTTCAGGGCAGAATTGAACAGGCTGGAATTGAGCAGCAAGAGTTTTCTTTGCATAAGGGATCCTGCAAAATACAGGATACAGCCTGCGCTTGCCTATTTGGAAGCATCGCACGAATTGCTTGGGCATGGAGGGCACATGCAGTTCAGCCTTCAGTTTCCAAGCACGCTTCATCTGGGCAGTTTCGGCGTCTACCACATGGCGAACAAATGCGTGACAGAAGGTGTTGCAATGGACAGGGAGAAATGGGGCATAGAATACATAAAAGAGAACAAGGACAAGCTTGAGCTCTCTGATGCAGAACTGAAGAGCGTGATACTGAACAATGAAGTGAGGAATGCAGAGCTCGCGATATATCCGCATTATTCTATCCTGAAAGAAAGAGAACTGAAAGAGAAGGGATTCGACATGCAGAAGTATCTTAAAGAGAACGGGTTCCCATATTTCTTCTGGAAAGACACGAGGTGGCAGCCTGCGATCAATATTGTGCAGGCAATGTTCGAGCTTGCGTATATTGCAGGCGATGAACTGGTAAAGAATGTGAGGGAAAGAATAGAAAAGGAATTCGGCGCCGAATTTGTCGCGCTGAATCAGGCCCATATCAATGAAGCGCTCGCGTCCGGCTGCTGGGCATGGGAAGTTTATCCTGATTTTGTAATCTGGTATCTAAAGAATGTCAAGAAAGAGCAAACGCAATAGAAAGCATAGCAAAAAAAAGAGGCAAAAGAAAACAGAGCTGAAAAAGATAGGTGTAGTCTCTGACCTGCACGGCAATATTAGTGCAGCAAGAAATTTTGCAAAATATTTTCTAAAGCACCCTGTCGATGCTGTGGTCTTGAACGGCGACCTGAGCGAGATAGGTGAAGAAGACAGTGTAAAAGACATTGTCTTGTGCTTCAAGAAATTGAAATGCCCTGTCTATGTGATTCCGGGCAGCCATGAATCGTGGAAGCAGTACAGGAAGCTTAAGAGGATAAAGAAGAACAACATAATCGACTGCTTCAAGATGTCAAACAGGAAAAAGAAGCTTGACAGCTATGATCTTGTTTTCATGCCGGGCAGTGATTTTCTTTCACACAATGCAGATTTCAAGATGCTTTCAGGAAGGAAAGAGCTCGAGGATGCAGAGTACATCTATGAAAGATATGAACGGCGAACCCTGAAATTCAGTTTTATCGAGGATCTTTTCAATCTTGTTAAAAATCCTGAGAAAACCATTGTTGTCAGCCATGTGCCGCCTTTGTTCAGGAAAGGGAATGCTATCTATGTTGCAAAATTTGTCAAGATTCCGCGTAAGTTCAAGATAAAAGAAAAGGACCTTGAAAAGAGCGACCTCATCCTGAACATGTTCCTGCGCGAAGGACCTGTTGTAGAAAAATCTGACCAGAGCCTGATAACCCTGGACATGGCAAAAGAACTGAGAAAGTTCAAATATCCTGCGAAGATATACAAGGCCAATAGGGGAAACAAGAATCTTGCAAAAGCAATAAAGATGCTGAAAGTCACAAAGATGATTTGCGGGCATTTCCACGAGAGCGGAAGCAAAGGCTGCGATTCAGACGGAAAGTATGTCTCTCCTAACAAAAAAGTGAAAAGCCTATTCTATAATTCAGGCCCCGGCTTTGAAGGTTTGGGCGGGATCTATTTCATCCACGACGGAAAAGTAAGCTATAGAAACATAAAAGTCAAGTGGAAATAGCATAAGCGGCACTAATTTGTTTAAATAAACAGTAAGCTTTTAATACCATTTCTTTCGACAAGTCCTATTATGGCTTATAGAAAAACAAGTCTGTGCCAGCTTGATGATCTGAGCTGCTTCGGCTGCTGCGGTTATGATTACAGCAGTCCAAAGGTTGTCACAGAAGGGATAGAGAAAAACACGATAGAGTGCCAGCAGTGCAGGACGCACAAGGAATTCGCAAGCAGGCCAAGGGCCGGACAAAGAAGATGGTGCGGTGTCTGCAGGAATGTCATCTTCATAAGAGACAAGAAGGGCAAATTAAGAGTGTGCTGTCCTCTGCATCCGAAGATGAACAAAGGGAAAGAGATGAGAAAGAAGCAGGACTGCCTGATCAATTATCTCTGCAAGACTGCAGTCGCATTCAACAGCTGGAGCAAGAAAAAACAGGAAAGATTCCTTAAATTTCTCAAGTCAAAAAAACTGGACAGCATTACCTATTCCATCGGAATGGACAGCGACAAATGGCTGAAAGAATTCGAAGAGCTTGAATTCTGAACATCTTCTATTATCATTTTAAATCGCTTGAGAAATGCTTATATATTCGAGGTCTTCTGAAATAGCATATGGGGTCCTTCATTTGTAAGACTTTTCTACAACCCTGGCAATTACTCGTTCAGCAACTTTTCTAATATTCCGGGGTAAATCTTATAAATGCACTGCAATAGGATGATGCGAAATGTTTGACGGGGATGATTTTGATCAGGACAGATTAAGCAGGCTTGAAAAGGAACTGCTGGTTGGTTTTGTATATTCTGCAGAAATCGCAGACAGATTTCTTGACGAACTTAGCGAATGGAATTTTACAGACAGGAGCAACAGAATCATTTACAATGCTCTGTTGAAGTTAAGAGACGATAAAAGCTCTATTGATTTAAAGACAGTAAAAAATGAACTGAAACGCAGAGACCTGCTTCTTCCTGAAGACTATGCTTTTCTTGAGAGCGATGATTTCAAAAGAGAAAGAGATATGGATCCCAGTGAGGCAGAATCATATGTTTCTATTTTCAGGAATTCTATTATGAAGATCAGAAGAACAGTGGAATACGCAAAAGAAAGGTTTCCCCGGTTTGTAAAATCGTTCATCGAGCAGGGCCTGTTGGTGGGATTTGTCTATAATCCTCAGCAGACAAAAGGCGTCTTCGTGCAGACGAAAAGGTCTGATTTCTATTACAAAAATCACAAGATAATCTTTGACGAGATCCAGGATCTTTTAAGGAGGCATGAAGAGATAGACATCAATCTTTTGCTGAACAGGCTTGATTATATTGCAGCAGACGAAAGACTGAAACCTGAGGATTATGCCTTCCTGACAGGTTCACAGTTTAATGCCTGCAGGAAAATGAGTTTCAATCTTGCAAAGACATACATAGAAGAACTGCGCAATTGTTCTGCTATCAGGATTCTTTCATATAAAGCAGATGAAATGGTGGACATTGTCTGCGAACCGTCTTCTGCGCTGAGGCCTGAAGAAGCCATTGCAATGGCTGACAAGCACATGCAGGATATCGATGAAATTTCTGCGATAGAATTGGGCACTACCAGCACTCTGCAGGCTTCTGTAAGCGAAGTGATAAAAAAGCTTAAAGATTCAGGCAGTACTATGGAAAAAACCATACCGTCTGGTTATAAAGCTCTTGACAAGATAACAGGCGGTTTTCATCCCGGCCTTGCTGTCCTTGCCGGCAGGCCGCAGATGGGTGCCAGTGAATTCGCGATGAATCTTGCGCTCAACATGTCCAAAGATCATAAAGTCCTTTATTTTTTAACTTATGATACGCATGAAGCCTTTACAACAAAAGCATTGCGAATGCTCGCACAAACCCCTCATTCCCGTTACAGCGTAGGAGCTGTTAAAATGGAAAGATTTCGGGCTGCTGCAAGACAATTGCAGAATCATCGATTGACAATAGATGCACTCAAGAGCGACAAAAAGAATATCAGCAGGATGGCCCTGGAAAAGATTATCGCACTTTCCAAATATGCATTTTCAAAAAGGCCTGAGATAATCATAGTGGACGACATCTGGAATGTGGATGTCAATCCTAAAATTGCATACAGAAGGCCCAGGACTTTGCAGGAAAAAGAGATAACACATTCAGAAAGGAATTCTGGATGGTACAGGGAAAGCAAAGAATTTGTGTATGTCGAGAACAGAGAGGAAAAAAGATTGAACACTGTGGCTTATTCATTGTATGTCGTTGCGAATTCTCTACACATTCCTGTGATCGCTGTGACAGGCTGCAAAGGAGAAGTGGACGACAGAAAGTCGGGCATCCCGAGACTTGGCGATGTCCAAGGTTCATTGTCAACAGAGGTTGCGAATCTCGTCCTGCTCTTCCACAGGCCCATGCAGTATACAATTCCTCTCAGAAGAAAAGTGCCTGAAAAAGAGCCTATAAACCTGATAGTCGCGCGGAACAGAAAAGGGCCTGCTCCCAAAAGAGCGAAACTCATCTATCATTCTGAATATTTTGCTTTTGAAGATTCTTCTAAATAAAGAATGGGCCCGACGGGACTTTCCCCGTTGACGTTAGAAACTGCTTCCAGCGCCAAGATTTGAACCCGCGACCACTCGGTTAAGAGCCGAGTGCTCTACCAGACTGAGCTACGAGCCCATATTCTGCATGAAAATCTGCTTTTTGTTTTAAATCTTTCTTTATTTTAAGTAAAATTTATAAATACAACCGAAACACTTTAATAGTAAATATCTAACTAATGGCGGTAGTAGTTTAATGGCAGAATAGGAGACTGTGGATCTCTTGGCGCGGGTTCGATTCCCGTCTACCGCCCTTTTTGCTACAAAAATTTTTAACGGGGATTTAATATGGATGTTTCAAAAATACGAGAAAAAGGAGACTTGGCTAAATCTTTGGTGCAGCGGGGCATTGCTGCGAATTTACAGGATGCATACAAGATGATCGAGGCCAAAGGAATGATAAAGACAAACAGCACGTCTGATTCTGATCATCAAAAAGCAATGGAAGAAATAAAAGTGGACGAAGAGATTGAACAGATCGCAGGAAGCAACAACGGCATCCTAAAAAGAGTGGAACAGCTGGAGCACATGCTTGCACAGTTCAAGGAATTCTTCAACAAGTACAAAAACAATAATGACAATAATCTGAAAGAACTTGACAGCGGTATCAAGATGCTCATGAGAAAGATTGACAGCGGTGCAGCAACCAATGTGCAGAAAAGAGAAACCAGGCAAGAACCTCAGCAGCAGCGAAGCCAGCATCCAGAGCAAAGCCAGGAACAGAAGCAAAAGCCGCAAAACCAGGCACAAACTCCAGGATCAAATCTTGATCCTTCACAGTTCTCAGTAGAAAAGATATTCAACAACAGCCATGGCAGGATGAACAAGGATAAAAAATAAAAAAGAGGACTGCAGGAAAAATGATGAAAGACATGTTCAAGAAATGGTTTGAAGGTCTGTTCATGCCGCAGCAGACATTCAAGAATATAAAAAGAGAGGCAAATATCAAGGATGCTGTTCTTTATATTGTGGTTGCAAGCCTGATATACGGTGTTATTGTGGGCCTGGCAATAGCTTTTATTCCTGGACTGGGAATGTGGAGCGGTATGAGCTTATATATAGAATTATTTGGCATGTACGGCATAACCCCCACAGTGTTCGGCTTGATGATTCCTTTGATTGCAGTCGCAGGCGGCATAGCGGGCCTGTTTGTTAATGTTGCAATCTTTCATCTGTTCGCTTACCTGTTCGGCGGCAGAGCGCCGGGCGGCTTCACAAGACAGCTTTATCTTAGAGCTGTATTCACAGCCGCATTATCGTTGATAAGCATACTGATATTGATACCTATTGCAGGACTGGTATTGGTTTCACTGATAAGCATCTATGCGCTTTATCCTACAATCGTCGCTATCAAAGAGGCATATGATTTTACGTGGGGCAAGGCAATTTTGACATTCATTGTACCGGTAATATTGCTGACTGTTGTTTATCTTATCGGATTTTTTGCGTATTTTTCAGCAATGTTAATGTAAAAATTCAAAAAAACAGGGGTGGTGAAAAAAAATGTTCAAGAAATGGTTTGAAGCTTTGTTTCTTCCGATGAAGGCAATGCCTAAACTGAAGAAAGAAGCTAATGTCGGCATGGCTGTTCTGTATGTTGTGATTGGTTACCTGATCTACGGAGTAGTCTTAGGAGTGGCGATTGCATTCCTTCCGATCATGCTGGGAGCAATGGGCGGATTAGGAATGATGGGCGGATTCGGACTAGGCGCACTGTCGATAGTAACTATGCCTATTGCCATGATCATATCGGGCATCATAGGATTGTTCATTGGTGCAGGTCTGATACATTTGTTTGCCTATATATTCGGCGGAAGAAACGGTTTCGTAAAACTGATCTATCTGATGGCGGCGCTGACTGCAGCACTTGCTATAATAGGGATAATCAACATAATCCCGCTGATAGGGCCGATATTGTACATACTTGTGGCGATATACGGGATCTATCCGACGATTGTTGCAATCAAGGAAGCGTATGAGTTCAGCTGGGGCAAGGCTGTGTTGTCTTTTGTAATACCAGTGATCATTGTGCTGATAATCTTCTTTGCATTTACAGCTGCAATGTTCGCGCCAGCTATGGTCGTCATGTAAATTTTTTTTCTTTTTCTTTTTCATTATTTATTAGAAGCATATAGTGCGCTACGCAAGTTGCTGTTACTTGACTGCGTTTCAGATTCTTTATTCCTCGCCTGTTAATCCAAAAGCTACGCTAGGCTCTATGTGCTTGGTGTTATGCATTTGATTCAAAAGTCCCACAAGAGTATTCTCTGCTTGAATATTATTTATAAACGAATAAAACTTATTCTAATATAGATGAACCTCCAGTCATAGTCGTTATTGTATTTTTTTTGTTATTTTACGACGATTATGGAACCGTAAGCTTTTTAAATAGAAAATCAATGGATTTTCTATATGGACATAGAGAGCATCAAGGGACTGCCTCTTGAAGAGCAGATAAAAGAGCTGAAGAAACTAAAGAAAAGGTTTGCAAAGGAAAAAGGGGCATTGAAGGAGCAGATCTTTGATCTAGAGGACAGTAGAAAACAGAAGGAGGCGTTTGCAAAGAACCTTGTTGCTTCCCAGAAAGAGCATTCTGCTGCAGAAGTTTCTGTTATTGTCTCAAGCATAAAAGATGTAAAAGGGGTCTTGACAGGAAAGAACAAGGAGCTTCAGTTTGTTGAAAAGGCGATAAAAGCTGCAGAAGACCTGCTGAAGAAAAGAGAGCAGGAGCTGGAAGAAGAGGAAGAAGCAAAGCACGAATTTGAGCTTCTGCTTGAGCAGCTCATTATACTATACAATAAAGAGCAGGAAAAGAAGCCTGTCTTTCTTGAAAAGATACTTGACACTAATGGAAAGAGACAGGAAAAGAAAGACGAAAAAAAGAATGAAGAAGATGAAACACAGCTTGAGGACGAGCTTGAAGGAGTACAGACAAGACAAAGAAGAGGAAGGGAAGAACAGGATTACGCTGCAAGACAACAGCAGGGTGACGGCGATTATCTTCCAACGCCAGGGAGAGCAGGGGAAGATGAGGGAAATGCTTATATACCACAAAGGCATGAGGAAAAGTTATATGAGCATGATGATGAAAGAAGCTTGTATGAAAACAAAAATGAAGACTATCTGCCTCAGCAGAGGTCTATGGAGAACACAAAAGAGCAAGAATCTGAGAGAGACAAGTTATTGAAAAAGATTAAACAATATGAAACAGGAAGGTGAGGGATGATTGTTTCTGTAGCAGACAAGGGGTGATGCAATGGCTAACAAGATTGCTGACGATTATTATCATACAATGGACCAGGACTATAATGTAAAAAGCACGGAATTCCAGAAAGAAATAGGTACTACTGTATTTGAAGGAGCCGAAGGCAGATTCCACCAGAGCGTGCAGGCAAAAGTAAGATCAGGAGTTGGTGCTGTTGAGCTGCAGCTGGGAGGTCAGGGAGAGAACACCGGCCCTGAAAGCTATGGAAGGGAAGCAAGAGAAGAAATAAAAAAGCTGACAGAGATGAACGAAGTTGACATACATTCTGTACACATCCATCCAGGATACATTGGTTTTGCAGGTTTTGACCAGCAGAGAGGACAGTTTGACGAGACAAGCAGGGATAACAGCTTTAATGAAGCTGTAAAGGGTATCGATTTTGCAGCTGACGTGACAAAGGGAGGCACTATTGTCATACATACAGGCGAGTTCAACAGGCCAATGGTCAGCGGGTTCAAGGAATTTGAAGCTTATGAAGGAGAGGAATATGCAGCAGATGTCTTTTTTGCTGACAAGGAATCAGGCAATGTGCAGAAATTGTCAAGAGATGTTTCTATTCCTGTGATTGAAAAGGAACTGGTGGTCGACGAGAAAGGCAATCCTGTCCTTGACGAGCAGGGCAACGAACAGTGGAAGCCTGTATGGAAAGAGGATGCGCCTGTCATGAAAAGAAAGAGCTGGTTCACTTACGACGATGAACTTAAAAAGCTTGGCGAGGAAGATTTCAGGAAAAAGTACAAGATACCTAAGGACTGGGGCGGACAGGATCTTCCGGGCGCAGCTTTGATGTTTGAATATTTCAATAACCAATTGGAAGGTGCGAGAGCGCAGTACAACAGATGGGCAGAAGAGCACGGAGAGACAGTAAGGCAGATAACTGCCTTGAAAAAGAGAATAGAAAAACAGAAAGCAAAAGAAAGAGAACTAGAAGGCAAACCAGAACTGCAGGAGCAGTATGTCCAGCATCCTGTTTCGCATCAGATGGTGCTTAAAAGCAAGCTGTACAGCGAGAATCTAAAGCGTGCAGAAGGAGAACTGAGATACAGGCAGGAGCTCGCAGAAGATGCAAAGCGAAACATGGAGCAGATAAATAAGCAGAAAGAGAATCTGGCGCCGATAAAGGAAGTAGCATTGAAAAGGACAGCAGACAGCATAGGAAAGATGGGTGTCATTGCATGGGAAAGGACAGAAGAGAAGAACCTGGCCAGGCCGTTGACTTTGGCACCTGAGAATCTCGGTCCGTGGCAGTACGGAAGCCATCCAGAAGAGATGGTAGAGATTGTTCAGGCATCAAGAGATGCAATGGTGGACAGGCTTACAAAGGAAAAGATTCCTGATCCTACAGGAGGCCAGGTCTTTAACGAGAAAAAGAACGAATGGGAGCCGCGCATGGTCCCTAATCCTTATTTCAAGAAAGAGTTCTCAGGCAAGGAAGGGCAGAGAAAGGCAAAGGAGCTTGCGCAGAAACACATCAAGGCAACGCTTGATTTCCAGCACCTGCAGATGTGGAACAAGCATTTCAAGAGAAAGACAGGAGAGACAGAATCAGAAAGAGAAAAACGATTCAGCAAATGGTTCACAAAAGAAGTAGAGATGCTTGCTGACAAAGGCATAATAGGCAATGTGCATGTTGTTGACGGCTATGGAAGAGGGCATGTTCATCTGCCTGCCGGCCAGGGAAGAGCACCTGTCAAAAGGGCAATTGAAATCTTGCGAGACAAAGGTCTGAATGTTCCGATGACGAGCGAGGGCTGGTTCGAAGGCCCTGCAAGACAGATCACAGAACCATGGGAACTTGAAGGAAAGCAGATGTACACGCCGATGGGCACTTATAATTTTGCAAGGGATGTGATGAGCAGGCAGTACGGCATGTATGCTCCTACTTATCTGTTCGGTGAGATGGCTCCACATCCAGAGGATTTCACAGTATGGTCTGAAGTGCCTTTAGAATGAGGTCTCAGGCCTTAAAAAGAGGTTCTTTATAACCACCCATAAGTAGTTACAAAATAGAAAGATTTATAAAGGGGGAATGCATCTTTAGTATAAGAGAGGCATAAATTACAGCTGTAAAATGGTATCAGGATTAGCAGAAGAGATAAGAGGGAATACCGGCGCAAAAGAGCGTGAAAAGAAGTTCAGCAGTATAGATGATATAGTGCAAAAAGCCCCTGATACAACCAGGATAATTACACTTTCTGACACACACAAAAAGACAAAGACTATAATGAAAAGCGCTGTTGATCTTGCGATTAGGACCAATGCTGATGCATTCCTTTTTGCAGGCGATTTTGTGGACGGTGCAGAGTTCTATGAGATTCTGAAGCAGAAAGGATACAATGAAGAGATTTATCAGGAATGGGATTCACAGTTCCACCAGATAATGATGGATTATCATGGAAAGGATCCACAGGAAAAATTAAAGAATTTCTTTGAGATAAATAGCATAGATGAAGAGGGCCAGAAGGAATTCATGAAGTCTTTGGGATTTCATATGCAGATAAAGAATGAAGTCACTCAGGATTTTCTGAAATACTGTAAAGGCGTGGCAGATTACATGCAAGAAGAACTGAAGAGGCTGCCGGAGAGCTGCAAGATAGGCATCCTGTTGGGCAATCACGAGCCCACTATGTGCTATCAATTCTTTCCAAAGGAATGGCTGATACCTGACGGCCATAACAAGCAGATTAAGGTTCCGATCCCTCAAATGCCGGGATACATGGTACCGCAGCCCTGGGTAGAGAACGAGGTGCTTACGATTAACGAGCATTTCCAGGTTATAGGTCATGTGGGAAGCAGTGAAAGGCGTGTAGGCCTGCCTGCTGAATTGTACGAGCATCTGAGCGCTGCAAGGGACGGAATGCAGTTCACAGAAGAATACATAGAATGGCTTGCAAGCATGGGATACGGAACAAAAGAAGAGCTCTTGAAGAAAAAGTTTGAAACAGACGAGACCTACAACAGATTAAAAAAGAACCTAAAAGCAGGCACTGTCGTTGTCACGCACAAGAGCAGTGCGCCCCATGGTGCTGATTATTCAAGAAATCATGATAGCATAGATCCTGACTGGGGAGCCTACCATGCAATCAGCGAGGCTGTTAAAGAAAATGCTCCTAATACGATTGTTGAGATGACAGGACACATGCACAGTCCTTTGATCTCATGGAAGGGTGTGACGCCAGTGCAGAGGACAGTTGGCGAGAATCTGTTTGTGACTGATTTTGACAACAAAACAAAAGCGAGAAAGGACGTGCACATGGTAAAGCTTGACGAAGACTATGATCCAGAAGAAGTAAGAGCCTTTTTCAATGAGAAAATACCGCAATACAACAGGGACATGAGAGAATGGCTAGGAATAGAGGATCTTTTCAGGAAAGGCATAACAAAAAGAAAACCGTGGGAAAATGATTTCGCACCTGCAGCTGCTGCAATGGTCGGCGGTTACGAACAGGCAAAACAGAGATTCTATAAGGCTGCTTGAGCAGTCTAATTCATTCTTCTTCATATTCTCTTAATCTTTCTTCTTCTTCAGGGGCCATACGCTCCTGCAGTTGCCTGGCCTCTGTAGGGATTTGATGGCCTCTCGGCTTGAGTTCTGGTGTTTTTGGCTCTTCTCCTTGCTTTTTCGTTTCTTCTTCTCTTGCTTTTTCTTCCTCTTCTTTCTTTCGTTTTTCCTCTTCCTTCTTTCTCTGTTCTTCTTCTTTCTCTTTTTCAGTCTTCTTCCTGATCTTTGGCTCTTTTACAACATAGAATGCCAGCAGGCCTGCAGCTATAATCAGTATTGTTGCCGGATGGATGATGAAGTTCCAAAGGAGAGAATAATCAATGTACTTCTGCGTGGCGATGACGATCACTGCTATGAAAGCGACTATCAGGGTGAATGTTGTGAGCTTGCTCCTGATGCCTATCAATGATGTCAGCAATATAATGCAGAAGACAGCAACAATGAAGATTGCAAAATACAGGAACCACGAGATGAAACCGAATATCTGCACGAAATTGACAAACAAAAGACTGACAACAAGCGCAATCGTGATATTTATCCTTGTCTTGGGCCTACCGTCTTCCTCGCCGAATACCCTGCTTTTCTGCAACAATGCAAACACTAGCACAAAAGCAAGTATGAATGGCAGGATCACATCCAGAAGCCCTATCCTGACGAGCAAGCCTATTGCATCTTCAAAAAACACCATCTTTTCTATTCTTGTTATGTTTAGTGTTTATAAACTTTTTCAAAGATGCATAAAGAAAACAATGACAAAAATAAACTAAAAAAATTATTTGCCTTTTCCTGCATAACTCGCTTTCCCAGACGAACCTGCTGCAGATTTTCCAGGACTGCCTCCCTTGCTCAGGTAGCCTGCAGGCGCCTTTGCTCCTGCATTGCCGAAGTAGGAGAAAGCTGCGTTTGTCAATGCAACATTAAGATACGCGCTGAAGCCGTGCTTTGAAGGCTGCAGTTTGCCGTCCGCCACATTGTAGAATGAACTTGTCAGGTCTGTCAGACCATAGCCTGCACTCTTGCTCATGCCTCTTCTTTGCCCGTGATGCGGGCCGTCTGTTGGTCTTGCAGGCTGGCCTGCGTTTCCGAAGTACATCATGCAGGCATCAAACAATGATTTTGACATGTAATTGTTAAAGCCTTCTTTTGTAGGCTGCAGTCTTCCCTGGTTGTCCACCTGATAAAAGTCTGTTATTCTTTCAAGAGTGTCCCCAGAGCCGTGTTTGTCCTGCATGAGCCTGTTCGATCCTGGAAGATAAGAGGTTCCTTTTCTTTGGCCTTCTCCCTGCGGTTGTCTGTGCTGACTATGCTGCCCGTACATCTTTTTATTCAGCTCAATCTTTCTAGCGTTCGGTTCTGTTCGCTGACTCCCTGGCTCCCAAAGCTTGCCCTTGTAGATGTCATCCACTTCCATGTAAAGACTGTCCCTGGGGACCTGTCTTGGATTTGTAAAATCTGTGTGCGAGGCTCCATCACCTCCTTTTACTGCCATTCGTTTGGAGGAATTGTTTTCACTTTTACCCGAAAACCTCTCGCGACCAATAATATTAGAACTAGCAGGAATCTGCATTACATTGTCAATAGTATTTTTCCTATCCAAGTCAGCTACCAATCTTTGGGACTCGTATGTTAAGTTTACCATATTATCACCCTAGTTATGCCCTGCGGCATTTTATATTATTACAGGTAATAAGGAAAAAGAACTTTAAAAAGAATTTTGAGCTTAAGTATAGTTGTGTGGGACAATTTAGTCAATTACTGCGGTTTTGCACAGTCAAAACAAAGAGAATTCTTTAACTCGCCGAAAGCTTCAATATAATCATCGTAAGAATTGAATGCAACATTATCAACACCTATCGCGAATGCTTTTGCTTCGTCTGAATTAAATCTGTTTCGATAAGAAGCTTAAATAGCGTTTGTTCTCTTTCTTTACCTGCTTCATTACATTAAGCCCTTCGATGGCAACTTTGAGATTCTGCAGGTCCCTGAATGCAGGAGTGATCTGCCTAAGCAATCTTTTGCTATTCTTCCAGACCTGCCTGAACGCATCAATCGAATGCTCCTGCAGTTCGTATGCACTCAATTTCTTCGGCTTGAACACGACGTGCCAGCCGTCGAACAGGCTCCAGTTCTTTGTCAGCAGTCTTCCCTGCGCAACAAGGTCGTTGAATAATTTTGTTCCTGGAAACGGCGTCAGGATAGAGAACTGCGGAACCTCTATTCCTGTCTCATTGCAGAAATCCACTGTCTTCTGCATTGTTTTCTTGTCGTCCTGGTCGCTGCCCATTACAAAACCTCCCCAGACCTGGATGCCGTAATCTTTTATCTTTCTTATGGCATCCTTCATCTGCTGCAGTCCCTGCGCTTTTTTGTAGTCTTTCAATGTTTCTTCATTTACGCTTTCAAGCCCGAGAAAGACCATGTCGCATTTTGTGTCTGACATCAATTTAAGCATCTTATCATTGTTCGCGATGTCTATTCTTGTCTGCGTCACCCATCTCTTTGTGATGCCGTTGTTCTTCATTTTCTTAAGCAAGTCTATTGTCCTGTCATTGTCTGCTGTGAAATTGTCGTCGTAAAAAAATATGTATTTGTATCTTGTATTTGTAAGCTCTTTCATTACGCGGCTGCAATCTTTTGCCCTGTATTTTCTTCCCAGCATCTGCGTGACACTGCAGAATGTGCAGTCAAAAGGGCACCCCCTGCTCGTCGCCAGAGGAAGCCATTTCAATCTCTTCTTTGGATAATTCAGGCCTTCCATAAGCGAATAGTCAGGCATGGGCAAGGTGTTAAGATCCTGCACAGGCGTTCCATAAACAATCCTGTCTGTTGTTTTTCCATTAACCATGTCAAGAATGATGTTTTCACCTTCTCCTATTGCGACCTGGTCCGCGTATTTCAAAGCTTCGTTCGGCATGAAAGATGCATGATAGCCTCCCATCAAAACTTTTCCCTGCGGATTCTGCTGCTTGAATCTTTCTGCGAGCGCGTACGCCCTGTTAGCGCCGCTTGTCAGCGAGTTTAAGATAAGAATGTCTGCATTCAGATCTTTCGGTTCGACAAGCTTTTCATTGTAAACAGATACATTGTGTCCTGCCTGCTTCAGTATGGTTCCAAGATAGATAGAGCCAAGCATGGGAAGCTTGTTCATGTGGCTGAAATTATAACCGCTGTACTCTGATTTCGGCTCAACAATCTTTATATCCATGCTTAGAATGGTTTAATAAAAGATATATAAATCTATGCAAGATTATTCGAGAACATCGCGGTGATACGCGCCTATCCAGACTGTGCCCTGTGCATCTTTTCTTGTGTCTGTTGTCGGCAGGGTAAGATCGCCGTACACCAGCAGCCTGTCCTGTACCATGAAATGAGAGCTCAGAAGGATGTCGTGCTTTCTCTGCCCTCCTGTTCTTGTATGGGCATAGCCTGCTGAAACTGTCGGCTGTTTGACTGCGCCCAAGTCGCCAAACCTATGCGATGCCTGTATCTTGTGCGTTTCCAGGTCAACAGGTTTCTTTTTCAAAAAAGTATAGTCAACCACCCAGTCGCCGTCGCAGCTGAAAGGAGGTATCCTGTAATTCGTAGGATATCCCTGCGGATAACCAATGCCAGGATAATTCAACCCAGGGCTTCTGCTTATTTCAGTGAGCAGCGCAGCTTTCCTGCCCAAGGCGGTGTTGCCGACAGCGATCCTCGCATTCGCCAGGATGTCGTCTGAATATCTTGTATTTTTGGTTTTTGACATCTGCCCCCAGATTCTTGCTCCGAAAGATGAAGACGATGGCTTGCCTGTCGAATAAATTCCCAC
>WJKV01000099.1 GCA_014728875.1 Candidatus Woesearchaeota archaeon
CTGTTCTACGGGGCAGGTGCGATATTCCTGATAGTATTCAATGCGAGCATCTTTGCAAGCTTCATCCTGCTGATTTTTAGGTATGTGGGAGAAACAGTCGGAAGTTTCTCTGCTGTTGCCCTTCTTTTCTTCATCCATATGATCCCTGAAGTGGGCGGGTTCCTTCTTGCTGCAATCGCGGGCGGTGTCCTTAGCTATGCGTTCTACAGGGAGAAATTCATGGGCAAACCTTTCAAGAATGTGGCAAGGGACAGCCTGATCCTGTTGCTCATAGCGGTAGGGTTGGTGATTCTAGGAGCCTTTTTAGAGGTCTTTGTCACAAAGAACCTGGTTTACAGCCTATTGTGAAAAATCATAAAATAGAAATATTATTTTATCTGCGTTTTCTTCTTTCTCTTGCAACAAGACTTTGCAGCCTGTCTATCTCCTGCATCAGCCTTAGCTTTTCTTTGTTTTGATTCTCCATGTTCTTGAAGTATTTCTCAAGCTCAAAATCTGCAGGATTTATCTTTTCTGCGAGCAGATTTAATTTAACAACATGGTTCTTGAAATTAAGCAGAAGATTGGCAGACTCGTTGATGTCCTTTTTTAATTCGAAGTATTTAACAGTCTCATCATTTATTGCTTTGACTTCTTTTTCTATTTCTTTTTTCATGTCATTGATCAGGTTATTCTTTATATTGTCCTTGATAAGAATCAAGGCATTAGTGCTCGTCTCCAGCTTGTTCTTTAGTTTATTGATCTCTGACAGGCTTTGTTTAAAATCTGACAAGGCGCTGTCTTTGCTTGTTTCAAGAACTTGTATCTGATCTATCACAGTATTGAATCCTGTCTTGTGATTCTCTTCGAGCCGGTCCAGCCTCTGGTTGAATGCAGAGATGCTTGACTCTAGTTTAAGAACCAGTTCTTTAAGCTCTGCAAAATTTTCTTTTGTCTTGAACATCCTTCCCCCCCGAATATAAAATATGCGCCGGCCGGGACATTCGCTGAAACTGCTTTCTGTCGAGCATTGAAGCACAGCTTCAATTTCGAACCCGGATAAACGGCTTGGAAGGCCGTTGTCATGCCATTAGACCACCGGCGCGCAGTCTGCAGGAACTGAGATTTATTTATAAACTCTGCGGTTTTTCGGGATAGATATTTATATGTGAATTTCATTCTCTTTTTCGAATGGCAGCCGCAGAATCTTTGGAAGAAATCAAACAGCAAAAATCAAGATCCTTTGCTTTCAGGACAGTCAGTTTTTTTGTTGCAATAGCTTTGCTCGCGCTCGGCGGGATACCCATACTTACAAAATACGGATTTCTTGGAATAGAGCTCGAACTGTCGTTTTTTGTGCTGAACCTGCTTCTGGTGGCGGCAGGGATATTTCTGCTTTTGAATTCCTTGAGAGGCTAATATGATCAGGAAACCTGTTGTTGCCGGGATGTTTTATGAAAATGATTTCAAGAGACTGAACAAGCAGATAGAAGAATGCTTCAAAGGCGTGAAGGAAGCAAACGAGAAGGTCAAGGCAATCATAAGCCCGCACGCAGGCTACGCCTTCAGCGGAAAGGCTGCGGCGCACAGCTTCAGCAATCTGCCTATTGCAGACACTTATGTTGTGATAGGGCTGAGCCATCAGGGCTATTTTAACTGCAAAAGCCTTGCAGATTTTGAAACGCCCCTCGGCGTACTAAAGAATGATCAGTATTTCACACAAGAACTAAAGCTGGATGTGAATGAGACAGCACATAAACAGGAGCATAGCATAGAAGTACAGCTCCCTTTTCTGCAGCATGTACATCCAGAGGCAAGAATAGTGCCGATACTTGTTTCAGACCATAAAGGCATTGCAGAAGAAATTGTCAGGGTCTGCAAAGAAATAAAAAGAAAAATCATCCTGATCGCTAGCAGCGATTTTACCCATTATGGCCCTAATTATGATTATGTTCCTTTCAGGGATTTTGTAAAAAAGAATTTGTATGAGCTGGACAAGAAGGCAATAGAATACATCCTTGATCTGGACAAGAAAGGTTTCAGGGATTATTTAAACAGGACGGGCGCGACTGTCTGCGGAAAAGAACCCGTCAGTGTCCTGCTAGATCATGCAAAATTGGCAGGAATCAAAAAGGCAAGACTGCTGGATTATTATACGAGCGGCGATGTGATAAACGATTATACCAACGCCGTCGGTTATGCGAGCATTGTCTTTGAATGATCAAGAGAACAGATTATTGAATTCTTCATTGTATCTGCCGACGATCACAGGGTCTGTGATTATGACCAAGTTCTCGTCGTTATACAAGTCTGCGCTTTTCGACGGGTTGAAACTGCCTGTCACAACTATTTCTTCATCTATGATAAAAACTTTGTGATGGAAATTGTATTTGTTTTCGTCGAGCTTCAAATTTAATCTCAAATCAGGATTCTCTGCCTTGCTCCGGTTCAAGTCTTTGAAAATGTTGTACTGCTGGTTGATTCTTGTCTTCTCGAAGATTCCGCTGACAGGAATTTTTCTGCTCTTCTCGATCAGCAGATCTTTGTAGTCTTTCCTGGTAAAGGAGAAGGTCATGAACTTGATCGATTTCTCTGCAGACAGAAGAATGCTGTAGACTTTTTCTGCACATTCGTCCTCAGGGCAGAAATGAACTCTGTATAGATGGCTGTTTAGCTTCACAGAAGGCTGTCTGCTCGAATCTCCCAGCTTGAATTTCCGGTCCCAGAATTCTTCGAATTCTTCATTGTACTGTTTGCTCAAATAATTGGAATAGATGATCAATGCGTTATTGTTGTTCAGGCTCCCTCTTTTGGTCGGATTATAGCTTCCTGTCCAGACAGCATAATTGTCCCTTATGCAGAACTTGTTGTGCATCAAGCCCCTGCCATCCTCTTTTAGATTTTCAATTGCAACTGCTCTTGTTTCGTCATCCTTTACAACTCTAACATCTGCTGTCCTGCTTTTTTCTATTAGTTTCTGCTCAACTGGTTCTCCTATGTCGTAAAGCGCGCAATACAAGGTTGATTCTGTTTCATCTATGTATTCCAGAAAGTCTTGTGTCAGGTTTATGCCCGGCGAAAAATATACTTCAGGCGGTTCTGCGTTTTCTTCTGGAACAGGCAGTTGCTTTTCAACATCAATGCCAAGGCTGTCTATGACCAGGCCTGTTATCTGCGGATATTTGATCATGATGACTGCTATTATGGCAAAAATAAGCAGGAATTTGAGCTTGGCCATGAATTTCATGCTCTTCTTTTAGGGGCCTTCTTTTTATAAGCATTTCTCTAAGTTAAATATAAAAATTATATGTATATTTACTACTACTATATGCTAAAATACAGAAATCTTTATATATTTGAGCGAATATTTGATAATATCCACTTACGAGTAAAAAATCATGGGTGAGAGAGGCCTAAAAACAGAAAATCAAGCTTTATTTCGAAAAAATCATGCTCTATATCCTCTGAATGAGGAAAAGCGCATAAAATCTGCGATTTAATGCTCTATCACCTCTTTTTCCCTTATGAGCGCTTTTCGGCGTTTATAAGGGTTTTATGATCATCTAGCGTCTCTAACGAGACTCAGATGATTTAACAATCATCTATCACCTCTTTTTCCCCTGCAAAGCGTCTTCGGATGTTTCGCAGGGGTTTTATAGTTATGTGCAGATTTATTGGACTTAGAAAATAAGAAAGAATTTTCAATGTCTCTTTGATTTTCTTGATCTTCTTTTTTTACTTGGTTTTCTTTGTCTTTTTGATTGCTCTTTTTTCGGAATCTGTTTTTGCTTTTTTCTTTTTGGGAATCTTAATAACAGAACAAGCCCTGCGCCTGCCAGAAAGCCAAGAACAAAGCACAGCAGTAATGCATTCTTGGGAAGGGCTTTTTTCGAAACTATCTTTGGTTCTTTCTTGTGCTTGAAATAAATCTCAAGGTTTGCCAGTTCAAGTGCATACTCTGAATAAAGCAGGGCAGATGCAGGATCTGTCTCGAGCAGGCTGTTCGCATATTGATAATAGCTGTAGGCCATAATCGGAAAATTCTTCTGTTCTGAGATTATCTTTTTGGCGACTTCTAATTTTTCCTTTACCAAGATGTCGAGCTGCTCTCTTTTTACATTCATTGCGCTCAGGATTACATTGGATTCTGCTTTTACTTTTGCGCTCCTGAACAAGCACAGTTCATAGTCCTTGTTCTTGTTGTTCAAGACTGCCTGGTCCATTTCTTTTTTTGTTGATGCCAATGCAACCGGAAAAAAGATCTCTGCATACTGCATCCTTTCCTGGGCTTCCTGCAACTTCTCTGCACAGCTCGATCTCAGGTCCTCTTCTGAGAATTCTTCATCTTCTATGTGTATCTGGAAAAAAGTGCTCCATGCAAGGGCGCTGTACAGCCTTTCCCTGGCAAAAGCAAGCTTGTATATCGCGTCTGTGATGTTTGCCTCTTTTTTGAGATGTTCAGAAAATAATCTTCGCGCTTCATCGATCAGCTTGTTCCTTTCGTCAAGCCTTTCCTGGACGATGATGTATGTCTGCAGGTTCCTTACAGTATTGTAGTCCTTTTCTTTTATCTGGATCCTGCTTATCTCTTTTGCTTCATTTATGAAATTAGAAGATGTTATTAATTTTTGATACAGTAAATTTCTGAAAACAACATTCGCACTGAAACAAAAGCTCGCAGAACTGTAGTAATTGCCCTGACTGAAAAAAGTTTCTGCTTTCTCTGTATGGTTCAATGCATCTGAAAAATCCTGTTCTGATTCTTTGTCAAAGGCATCGCTGTATTCTTCTATCACTCTTTCTTTTAATTTTTCACTTCTATTGCATAAAACAAGAGAAATTTTTTTCATGGTCTCATTATAATTTTCATCTATCTCTAAATTGATAATAGTTTTATCATATGGCGTATTCGTGAAATAACTCATCGCCTCTTCCAAAGTGCTGACTTCTATCACATCGATGCCAATGAATCTCCCGTATTCAACCAAATCCAAAGTGTTGTTGTCTGTAATATTGAAGAAATTGCCTTCTTCTATGATTGAAGTGTTTTTTACTGCCTGTGAAATGTTCAGGTCAGAGATGTTCCTGTAGAGTTTTGTGACAGACTTATTGTCCAGGAACCTGCTTCCTTTTGCAATCAAGACCGCGCTCAGGTTTATAGAATTTGCAGCGTCTATTTTTTCTTTCAATCCTCCTACCGGACCTATGAGCCCTCCGCTGTTGATCGTGCCTGTGATAGAGAGTTTTTCATTGACGTCCTGTCCTGTCAGCTCGGCAAGCGTAGCAACTGCAAAAGCAGCGCCTGCACTCGGTCCGCCGATTATTGCGCTGTCAGCCTTTATTGTGTAAAGAAAATCCTTGTTATCGCAGCTTCCGTCCAGTTCGCTGCATACAATTGTTTTTGCAAAACGCGCGCTTATCTGGGTATCTATCTTTGTGAGCGGATAGGTTGCAGAATAAACATCTCCTGAACCAGGAATGAGGCGCAAGTATAGATCTGCCAATCCTCCCTGTAAATCCTCGCCTGCTTTTTCGATCGCAAGCAATTTCAGATGGGTCTGTCCATGAACAAATGTGCTTGAAAATAGGAAAAAAAGTGCGAAAACCAGGAAAAGCAAAAGGAATTTGTATTTTTTCATACAAATACTGCGAGAACCATCACATATATATGTTTTGCGTTAGCTTTTTATAGAACCTCTTGGTCTTGGAAGAGATATGGCTTATGAATTGATTATCAGTGAAAAGCCTCAGGCTAGTAAACGTATCGCAGACGCGCTTGCAGATGCCAAGCCAAAAAAAGAACTGCATAACAAGGTTCCGCATTACATTTTAACGCATAATGGCAAGGAGATAGTGATCGCCTGCGCAGTAGGACATCTTTACGGTCTCGCACAAGTGAAGGATAAGAAAAAGAAAAAAGGATGGACATATCCTGTCTTTGATGTTGAATGGAAGCCGATAAGCGAGATACAGAAAAAAGGCAGTTTCTCTAAGAAATATCTGGACAATATAAAAAAGTTGGCAAAGAATGCTGGCTCTTTCACTGTTGCCACTGACTTTGATGTCGAAGGAGAAGTTATAGGCCTCAACTGCATTCGTTTCATCTGCAAGCAAAAAGATGCCAATAGGATGAAATTCAGCACCTTGACCAAAGAAGATCTAATTGAATCCTACGAACATAAACTCAAACATCTCGAATGGGGGCAGGCTAGAGCAGGAGAGACAAGGCACATACTTGACTGGTTCTGGGGCATCAATCTTTCCAGGGCTTTGACTCTTGCAGTAAACAAGGCAAGAGGGGGCTTCAAGCTCTTGACCGCAGGCAGGGTTCAAGGTCCTGCATTGAAACTGATAGTCGACAAAGAAAAAGAAATAAGGGCATTTGTTGCAGAGCCCTATTGGGAACTTCAGCTGCTCGGCGAGAAAAACAAGCAGCAAATAGAGGCGATGCACACTAACGGCAGGTTCACAGATGAAAAGGCAGTCAAGAAAATATTTGACAAGATAAAAGGCTGCAAGTCCGCAATTGTTGAAAGCGCAGTAAAAAAGCGGGTTAAGGAAGCGCCACCCTTTCCTTTCGACCTGACAACTTTGCAGACACAGAGCGCGCGCTATTTCAAGATGGGGCCGAAAGCAACTCTGAATATTGCGCAGAACCTGTACACGAACGGATACATAAGCTATCCAAGAACAAGCAGCCAGAAACTGCCGGCTAAGCTGGGATACAAAAAGATATTGAACAAGCTAGGAAAGAATCCGAAATACGAAAAATTGGCTAGCGGAATACTTGATCTGCCGCAGCTAAAGCCAAATGAAGGCCCGAAGACAGACGATGCGCATCCCAGCATATTTCCTACAGGCATAATCCCGAAAAGATTGAATGATGCAGAGGCGAAAATCTATGACCTGATAGTCAAGAGATTTCTTGCAATCTTTGCTCCTCCTGCAGTCAGGGAGCAGATGAAGGTGATTTTTGATGTTAAAGATGAGAAATTCTCAGCAGAAGGCAGCAGAACAGTAGAGGAGAACTGGTACAAATATTATGCACCTTATCTGAAAAGAAAAGAAATAGAGCTTCCTAAACTGAAAGAGAAGGATGTTGTC
>WJKV01000100.1 GCA_014728875.1 Candidatus Woesearchaeota archaeon
CTTTCGAATTTCTCACTATTGTCACTAAGTTTTCTCACATAGTTTCCTACAATCTTCTTTAGAATAACCATTGTGCCTCCGTCAAGGTCCCTGAAGCCACTTAGTTCTATGTTGCCGCCTAACTTTATAGTCTCTGCATCTTCTTCCATACTGCACCCCCGATTTATACCTGTTATTATTGATTCATAGTTAAATATCTATTTAAGCTTTTCGGTAAAAAAAGGCTATAAAGGCTTAAAAGCTTAGTATACAGTAGAATTAGCACTTTCTTGAAACTCACTCGTTATCCAGCTTCTTCCTGCCCCAATCAAGGCATTTTTCTGCATATCCCAGATCCCTTTCTGTCATGCGATGCGTCTCTTCCATATTTATTAGCTTATGGCACCATTCCAGCATCTCCTGATAGACTGGCCTTGCTTCTTCCATTCCGTTAGAAGTTTCAGTATGCTCTGCTTTATAGCTTAATACCTTTATCAGGTTGCAGTAAAGTGCAGAATCATGGGGATTGATCTCCAAAGCCCGCCTGAATGATTTCAGGCTTCTTTCTGCGAAAAAAAGTTTCTTATCCACATCATCATTGATGTTTGCAAATCTTAAATAGACCGCACCAAGATAATTATGACCCCTTTCATTGTTTGGGGCAATTTTCAGGACCTCTTCTATCATCAGTCTGGCATGGGTATATAATTTGTTTGAAGTCTGATTGTCCTGTGCATAATTGCCTATCTGCAGGTTGAAGAATGCATAACGCAGGTTAAGCGCAAGATGCGACCAGATCTTGTCAACCTTATCGTCCTGCTGCAATGCACACTCTATCCCTTTCTTGTACAATTCAGGCGCTTCAATCTCTGCAATGTGCTGCATTTTCTTTACTAATTGCTCTATCTTTTCTTTTTTTCTTTCCTCGCTCAGATTGCTGTCTTTGACATTTTTCTTCTGCAGTCCGCAGGCTATAAAAAGCCCTAATTTCCCGCTTATCAGTTCTGCGTGGGCAAGAGGATGTCCTAGCTCTGACGCCTTCACAAGATTCGCATACGCAACCCTGTGGCTTTCACTGCTTCTTTTTATGCCATTAAGCTTCAGATGGAAAAGTCCTGCCAGATAGTGCGCTTGTCTTCTTACTTCCACGCTGTAATCTTTCTGAAAAAAAATCTCCTGCAGTTTTGAGATCATGTCATCCAGTTTATCTCTTGCAGTCCGTTCATCGATCCTTTTTCTTTCCCAATCTGACTGGAACCTGCTGTGAAAAAGCCTTGCTTCTGTGACGACAAGCAGGGGATTGTTGCCTTCCTGCATTGCCTTGGCTTTCTGATAGAATTCCTCTGCTTCTTTGAATTCTTTCTGGTGTATATTGAGCAGGACCAGCTGGCACATTTCTTCGAGCGAAATCCCGTTCTGTGACAGAATCCGTTTCTCTTCAAGACTGGCAATGTCCTGGAACAATCCTTGTTCAGAAGGTACAGGCACATTGGGCCTGTCAGCAGCCTCCTGCGCGCAGACAATAGCAGGCACGCTAATAACAACTGCTGCTGAAGAAGGTCCTATGTATCCGCCCCAATTTCCCCAAAACATAACAGTTCATTAAATATTCCGAAGAAATATATAAAACTTTACTTGGAAGTTTTTAAAGCATCAAACAAGAACCCAGGAATCTTATTTACCTTTATTGTTTGGGTTTTCCTTCAAACAGCTCTACTTTTGTCTTTTCTGCTTTTCCTTCCTGTCTGTTATCGTCAAGAAAGCCTTCTAATCTTCTGCTTCTTGTCGGATGCTGAAGTTTTCTTACGGCTTTCTCTTCTATCTGCCTGATCCGTTCTCTTGTGACTTTGAATATCCTGCCGACTTCTTCAAGTGTATAGGTATGGCCATCCTCAAGACCGTATCTCAGTATTATTATCTCCCTTTCCCTGAAAGACAGTGTCTGCAGAACTTTTCCTATCTTTTCTTTCAATTGCAGTTCTGTTGCAGTATCTATAGGTGCATCGAACGTCTCGTCGGGGATGAATTCTCCGAAAAGAGCATCGTCTTTCTCAACAACAGGCCGTTCGAGCGAGACAGGATGTCTTGATATATTTTTAATCTGCTTGATTTTATCGACTGTCATTCCTGCTTCTTCTGCAACTTCTTCGAGGCTTGGCTCTCTGCCCAGTTCCTGCGCCAGTATCTTTTCTGTTTTTCTTACCTTGCTGATAACCTCGATCATATGGACGGGAATTCTTATTGTTCTTGCCTGGTCAGCAATGGCTCTTGTTATTGCCTGCCGTATCCACCATGTTGCATAAGTTGAAAATTTGTAGCCTCTTTGATGTTCAAACTTCTCTACTGCCCTCATCAGGCCTGTGTTGCCTTCCTGTATCAGGTCCAGGAAACTCAGGCCCCTTTTCCTATAGTTCTTTGCATTGCTGACAACCAGCCTGAGATTGGCCTTGGCAAGCTTTATTTTTGCGTCCTCATAATGCCTATTGAAATATTCAATATGCTCCAGTCTTCTGCCAAATGAGTCAGGCGATTCCATTGTAACGTCAACAAGACCTTTCAGCATGCTTCTTATTTCAGTCCTTTTTCTTCTGCTGACGCCTGTATCCTTGCTTTGCTTGATCTCCCTGCTTAACAAAAGCATGTTATCGCACAGTTCCTGCATCTTTCTGATCACAGGATAGAAGAAATCAAGATCAATATTGAGCTCTTGAAGCAGTATCCTGCCTCTTCTCTGGCGCGCTCTTATCTTCTGCCACAGTTTCTCTTTTTGTTTTTTCGGCAGATCCCTCTCCTGTATGCTCAAATAATCCTCCCTGTTCCTGTACAGCATTTTAGAAAGCGTTGCGATATATGCAGGCAATGCCTCTACAATGTCCTGCACTTTGAATCCTTTATTATTTGCTAATTTTCGGCTGATTGCATATTCTCCATTGTTCAGGTCTTCCAGCAGGCCGAGGGCTTCGCGCTGTCCTGTCTCAGAACTGAGCACAAGACTGCACAGCCTGTCCCTGTTTGTTTCTATCTCCATGGCCAGTCCTATTTCTTCTTCTCTTGAAAGCAGAGGAATCTCGCCCATCTCTGAGAAGTACATCCTGACAGAATCTTTGTAGTGTTTCGGGGCCTCTTCTTTTTTATCTCCTGTCTTTTTTGTTTTCTTTTCTCTTTTTGGTCCTTTCGTTTCCTTTGGCTTTGTTTTCCTGCCTGCTTTTTTTATTTTCTTTGTTTTCGGTCCTTTCGGAAGCTGATCGACTGTTTTGACATTGTACAGGACAAGCAGGTCAACAAAAGCGTCTGCAGTGTGGATGTCAATGTTATCTGAGAGAACACTTCCTGCATCCTCGTATGTCAGTATTCTTCCGTTGGATTCAGCTTTTCCCAACAATGCCTGAAGCCTTTTTCCGTCGATGTACGGATTATCCAGCAGGCCTCTCAGCAGCCTGTTTCTATCTATGTCATTAACGCCAAGTCCTGCCGCATCAAGATATTCAGAAAAAAGCTCCAATGCTTTCTGGTATGCAGGCGCAGTATCATTTCCCACTAAAACACCGCCTGCATCGAAATAATCTATCTGTCCGCCGTAAACCTTTGCTCTTTCAAGCAGTTCTTCAAGCCTATTGTTGTCTATGTGCCTGCTTCTGCGCAAACGCATGTAAAGAAAATTAGTCCGTTGAGAGCTCACCTGTCTTTTTTTATTGTTTTCCCTCAAAATAAATCCCTCTCTCCGGAGGGCTTAGGAACAAAGAAGAATATATAAAGATTGTTTGTAACAAAGAGGTGGTTTCTGTCTGTTTATATACTTCAGAACAAACTTCTTGCCCTGTGCAGGATGCCTGCCTCTGACGTCTCTTCAAAACTCTTTGCCATGACTACATCTTCTGCATTTCCGTCATATAACTGAACAGTTGCAATCGGAACATATCCGGATATTCGCAATAGATTGATCATCGCGTGCTGGTCAGTCCGAGCATCGCAGAGTATCAGGTCATAATCGTCTCTTCCTTCTATCTCTGCCTGCCTCAGCATGAAATTGGCGAAATACCTTCCTCTAAGCTTTGGATGTACGCGTATGTTCTTCAGTTCCCTTGTCCTTGGCAGTTCCTTGTGCGGCTGGAAGACAAGATCGCCGACAAGCCGGTTGTTGCTGAACGCAAGTATCCCTGTTTTTTGTCCGCCATACAATTCCTGCTCTGCTCTCTGCACCCAGTCCTGGTATTTAGGATAGCCGAGATCCTGCAGACTAAGAAAATCAATCAGCAGCGATATATCATTAGTGCTGTCTGCAAGCCTGAATCGAAAATCAAACCCCATAGAAGTTAAGAATATGGTTCGAATAAATAAACATTTTGAAAATTACAAATAAATATTTAAATAACAAATAAAATTCAATCAGACTATGGAACATCTGGCAATAATGAAGAAGTCATGGAAACTGATTCCGAAAATCCTTACAGGTGAGAAAAAGATAGAGTCAAGATGGTACATGGCAAAGTTTGCACCATGGAACAGGATAAGAGCCGGCGAAACTGTTTATTTCAAAGATTCTGGAGAAAAAGTAACAGCAAAGGCAACTGTTGAAAAAGTTCTTCAATTTGAAGGTTTGAATAAAACAAAAATAAAGAAATTACTTGATAAATATGCGAAAGATCTAGGAATAAAAGACTTGCTTGGCAATCTTAAGTTTCTGCAGAACAAGAGATACTGCATTCTTATCTATCTGAAAAACGCACAAGAGATAGAACCATTCGATATAGACAAGAAAGGATTCGGGAATGCCTGCGCATGGATCTGTACTGACAATATTGAGAAATTAAAGAGATAAGACCCAAAACCTTTATATTTTCTATAGGAAACAGCTTTGTTTATGACCAGTATTTATTTCAGGACCTTAGGCTGCAGCACTAACCATGCAGAGTCAGAAGTTATGGCAGGTTTGTTGAAAAAGGCAGACTTTGGCATAGTAGACAGCATGGAAAAGGCAGAAATAATAATATTAAATGTCTGCATTGTGAAAGGCACTGCGAATGCAAAGAAGCACATAACAGAGCTGGTTGAATATGCAGAAGAGAACAACAGGAAACTGATTATCGCAGGCTGCATGACAAAGGATGCTTACAGTGAGTTCAGGGACATTGCGCCTGACGCTTCTTACATCAATACAGACAATATCCTTAACATTGTAGAGGTCGTGGAAGAGACAAGGCACGACAAAAATGTCACTTTGATGACTGCACCGCAGGACATAAAGATAAACAAGCCGAGGGTTAGGCAGAACAAAGTCACTGCAATCATCCCTATCTGCAACAGCTGTACAGAGCAGTGCAGCTACTGCATTGTAAAGGCTGTGAAAGGAAAATTATTCTCTTATCCGATGGAAGATATTCTTGATGATGCAAAGAAAGCACTTAACCAAGGAGCAAAAGAGATCTGGATTACTGCGCAGGACACAGCAGCCTACGGCCTTGACTGGTACACAAAAGCAGACAGGCTCAAGGCGAACCTTGAGAAAAAGCAATTGAAATCAAAGCTCCCTGAACTCCTGAGAAAACTGGCAAAGCTTGAAGGAAGATTCATGAT
Source organism: Candidatus Woesearchaeota archaeon (assembly GCA_014728875.1). Lineage (GTDB taxonomy): Archaea > Nanobdellota > Nanobdellia > Woesearchaeales > WJKV01 > WJKV01. The sequence goes on from WJKV01000100.1 coordinate 5,554, forward strand.
AAGGCTGGGAATGCTGAATCCTGTCAATCTTAAGCCGATAATCGACGACCTGATAGAGGTTTACAAGTCGCACAAGATCTACAAGTTCCTGCACATCCCTGTCCAGTCTGGAAGCAATCCAATCCTGGAAAGGATGAACAGAAGATACACTGTCGGGGAATTCGAAAATATGATAAAGTCCTTCAAGAAGGTTTTTCCAGAAATAACAATTGCGACAGACATCATCGCCGGCTTCCCAGGAGAGACAGAAGCGCAGTTCACAGAGAGCGTCTTCATAACAAGAAAGCTTAGTCCGGACATATTGAATGTGTCAAGATATCAGGACATCCCAAAGACAGCCTCTCATAAGATGGAAGACAAGGTCCATGGAAACATAAGCAAGCAGAGGACAAGGTTATTGACAGACATCTACCACAACATCACGAAATTGAACAATGAGAGATGGATAGGCTGGGAAGGAGAGATCCTGATAAATGACAGGAAGCAGGATTTCATCGGAAGGAATTTTGCCTACAAACTGATAGCAATAGATCCGGATAGCCTTCACAGGAAAAACAATCCTGACTTGCTCGGAAAAATAGTAAAAGTAAAAATTACAAAACAAGACAACTTCACATTGATAGGCGAATTACTTTAGTTTTTTGAATTTCACTGCCTTTCTTCTGCCAGGTGTTCCGCCCCATTGGGTCACTTCTACCCACGCACCCACATTGTATGCTTTTGCATATGGTACTTCAAAAGGAGCAGTCTCGACTCTCTTGTATTTCTTAAGCCTTCCTTTAAGCTTTCCGTCTTCTAACTTAGCGCTCTGGATTACCCAAACCATTCGTGCCATTAATAATCACCTCATTTATTATATCGCAAATAAAAGCAATATTGTATTTAAATCTATTTGTTTAGTTAATACCACCAATAAGTTAATACAAATGTTTTTATATATACTTAGGTTTTAAATTTAAAAAGCATAGTTTTAATTTGTTAAAAAAAAGAGGTGAGAACTGATGGTTTGGGAAAGTTTAATCGAATATCTGGCTACGACTGGCTACGAGATTCTTAATCCTTTGACAGAATTATGGAATGGCTTTGCATCCAGTTTCCCAGGTATTGTCACAGCTGTGATTGTTGCTATTATTGGTTTTATCATTGGCTGGATCTTGGGAAGGATTGTTGAAGAGATTCTATTGAAAGTAGGCCTTGATGACAAGCTGAAGAAGATCGGTGCACATAAAGCATTGGGAAAGACCACAATGTCTCATATAATGGGAGGCATCACCAAATGGTATGTGTTCGTGGTATTCCTTGCACCAGCAATGGACCAGTTGAAATTGGGCGCATTGAGCAACATCTTGACAAGATTGGTTCTATGGGCTCCACACTTGATCCTGGCGATCTTTATCCTGATCGTAGGGCTGATTGTTGGAGATTACTGCGAGACCAAGATCAAAGCTGCTAAAGGCGCAATGTATGATTTCGGCGGCCAGCTGGTGAAATGGATCATTGTCATCGCTGCTATAATCATCGCATTGAAGCAGATCGGTGTTGATGTGAGCATTGCAGAAAATACCTTCCTGATAATCATGGCAGGTGTTTCAATCGCAATAGCACTGGCAGTGGGAATCAGCTTCGGCGCAAGTCTAAAGCCATATAGCAAGAAATTCTTGGACAAACTGTTCAAGAACATGTAATTTTTTTTCTTTTTTTCCTTTTTCTTTTAATGATGGCATACATACAGCAAACAATACGCTGAGCAAAACACTTATAAGTTAGTTTTCAAACTCTTCACTTGATATACCTTGATGAAAAGCACAGCAGGTACACAACAACTGACAGAGAAGGTAAGAGAATTCTATTTTGACAAAAGAAGCATAAATATGATTGTAAGGGAGCTGGGCAGAAGCCTGGAGAAAAAATTCAAGGGCTGTCTGGACAGCGTCCTTGTCTATGGTTCGAACAGCACAGGAGCAAAGACAGACAGTCTCATAGACTTCATCCTCTTGACGAACGACCACAAGCGGTTTTTTGCGCGCTTTCTTGAGCACTTCAGCCTGAATCCGAGCAGGAGCCTGAGGAATCTTGCATATGTTGCCTTGGGCTACAACAAGCTTTGCTATCACCTGAAAAGTTTTGAAAAAGAGCCTAACATATACATGGCGTATGAAGGAGACAAGAAAGATTCGGTCGGATACAAATTCAATGTAGTGAGGACAGACACATGGCAGAGAGAGATGGGCGGCAGCAGGGAGGACTGGTACTGGTTCGGCAGGTTCATGAAGATAACCCCTGTTCTTTCCATGCGGGAAGAACTTGAAGAGCCTTTTGTGCAGGCTGTTTCAGGCGCAATAAGAACAGGTTTCGAGACAGCATTGATTCTTGCTGCGAACGAGAAGATAGAAGCAGACTCTGAAGAAGTCAACAGGCATGGTTCAATAGTGCTGGAGAACGAAGAAATCATGCGTTATTACATGAATTTAAGTTATATCTGCGACAGGAGGGTCGAGCCTGACGACAAATGGAAAAAACTTTTGGCGCAGAATCCTGAAGCATATGCTGCATTCTTTGCAGTCTGCTTGAATGAGATGAGAAAAAAAGAGATAGTATCGCTGCCGACAGGCTCTTCAGGCAGAACAGGAATCCTGCTGGAGCCGGAAGAAGTGAAGAAAAGAGCAGCACACATTTACAGCACCTTGTTTGAGCAGAGAGCTTCTTTTGCAGGCCATAACAGGAGCAATGTCTGGACAAACATCTTCTGGCCGGAATACTGTCTGGCAAAGATAGGCAGATGGCGCCAGGGATAGGTTTTTATACCAATACTTCTTAATGATTTACAATGAAAAAAAAAAGAGTGAAGAAAAAGAATGAAGGGCTTCAGGGTCTTACTTATGGGGCGATGAGCAGCATCATTGTTGTCAGTGCGATCATCGCAGGTTTGTCTGTGATACATAATCAGGTCCTTTTATTCGTCGGCATTATCGTGACAGGAGTCGGCGACGCTCTTGCAGATGCAGTGGGATTTCATGTTTCAGAAGAGACAGAAAAGTTTCATAATCAAAGGGAAGTCTGGAAATCCACATTCTTTGTTTTCATCTCAAAGATCGCAGTGGTCGCGATACTTCTTGTACCGATTCTGTTTCTAGAACTGCAAATAGCAACCATTGTTTCTTTTGTCATTGCAATGATACTGATTGTCTTGATTTCAGCAATGGTCTGCAAGCTCAACAAGAAATTCACCTGCTGGAAACTTTCGCTGGAATACATATTTTTTGCGGTTTTAGCGATCCTGATAAGCTATGGCCTTGGAAAATTGGTTTCATATTTCATAGGTAATGTTTAAATAAGCAAACAGCTAACAAAAGAGAAATAATAAAATAAGAACAAGATGGCAAAAAGAGGTCCGAAGAAAGTACCGAAATTTGACTATAAGAAAGTAGAGGCGCAGATGCACACAAAACCGGTCAAGTCACAATTGACCCTTGGACAGAGAGCTGCCGACAGGCTCACTTCTTTTTGCGGAAGCTGGACATTCATTATTATGCTGCTTGTCCTCATGGCAGTATGGATGGCAGTCAATGTTGCATTCGTCATATTCAGATGGGATCCGTATCCTTTCATCCTGCTCAACTTTGTCCTGTCCTGTCTTGCAGCGATGCAGGCTCCGATAATCCTGATGAGCCAGAATCGTCAGACCGAGAGGGACAGGCTCGCTGCAAAATACGATTATCAGGTGAACCGACGGGCAGAAAGAGAGAACCTTGTCATGATGCGGGATCTCAGGGCGATAAAGCGAAAGTTGAACATTAAATGAATTTAAACAAGTTGTTAAATAAAAAAATTAGATAAAAATCTCAATCATGAAACTGCTTTTCAACAAAGTATTTCTTTTGCACAAGACAGGTGGACATCCTGAGAATGCAGAAAGGCTGAAGTATTTTGAAAAGGAAAAAAGCACAAATGTAGATTCTGGTGAGGGATTTCTGAAACTTGCGCATAGTAAAGGATACATTGAAAAGATCAAGGAGATAGGCGCAAGAGCGAAAAAGCAGGATGAGTCCATAACAGTCAATGAGACAGTCATCTGTCCTGTCTCTTATGATGTCGCGTGCTATGCAGCAGGCGCAGCAGTGAAAGCGGCAGAGAAAAATATGTTTGCCCTTGTCAGGCCGCCCGGACATCACGCTACAAAGGATCAGATAATGGGCTTCTGCATCTTCAACAACATGGCGATAGCTGCAAAGCATCTTGCACAGCAGGGCAGGAAAGTTTTCATAATCGACTTTGACCTGCACCATGGCAATGGAACAGAAGACATTGTCAAGGGAGACAAGAACATAGTGTATTTTTCGACGCATCAGTTTCCCTGCTATCCAGGATCCGGCAGCAGGAGCGAACAGAACTGCATAAATGTGCCGCTTCCCTTCGGCTGTGAAGACAGGACATACATCAAGGCTTTAAGAGAAAGACTGCAGCCTGCGCTTGATTCCTTTAAACCAGACATTGTAGGCTTCAGCGCCGGCTTTGACTCATTTATTGATGATTTCGGCTATATGAACCCAACAGCAGGCTTCCAGCTCACAGAGGCCAGCTATAAGGAGCTGCTGAAACTGACAGCCAGATACCCGAAATTCGCCCTTCTTGAAGGCGGCTACAAACCAGAGAGCATAAGGGCAGGAGTCAAGATATTTATAAATGACTTATAAATAAGGCACATTATACTCTAAGATCATAAAACACCACTAATTAGGGACGACTAAACCGTAAGCTTTATATATTGACTTGGCCATAAATAACTTACAATGGAGCAGTGGAAGGATGAGTTTGAAGGGCCTGAATATGATTCTTTTGACACAGGTGAAGAAATGCTGGAATTTGAAAAAGTCCGGATCGAGCAACTGGAAGATGCATTCGCCAGAACAATCAATGATGTCAACAGAGAACTTCAGGCAAAGCTTGACACAGTGGTATGGGATGATGAAAAAGGTGATTTCATAAGAGAACAAGGCCAGAGATGCACATATGAAAAACTGCCGCCTTCCAAGCTTGACGACATGAGCAAATACGACCGTTATTGGGTTGGTTATCAGTTCATGATGCCTGATTTCTTCAGGAGCAGGAAAAAGGATCCTTCTGATTATACAATACACCGCAGGGACCTGTCGTGCATAGACGTCATTGCGACACCGTCGTTGAATCGTCTTGCAATCGGCGCCAGACCGTTAGGTATCGAGGTCTTTGATTTTGAGCAGTTCAGGGATAGATCGTTCCATAATCTGAACCTGGAGACAGAACACATCAACAGTGCAGTGGATTATCTTCAGTCAGAGAAATCCATAAGAAATTTCATCAATCAGGTATTGATGCATAATCTAAGAGATTATTTGACAGATACATTGAGAAAGGAATTCAACAATGGCGGCCCTGAAGACGACGATGTGATGTTCTTTGATTCATTCGATAGTATGGTAGAACACATCGAATCTCCTGGCTTCAAGAAGAACCTCGTGGGAAGAGCAGTGAAGCACTATGAACTGGTCACAGCTGTAAAAGCGAATCTGGTCAAGACAATCGGTCTTATGATGAAGCACACCATGTACCCTAGAAAACTAGATAATGGGCGCAGGATCGCTCTAAGATACTTTATAGACGTAATGGACATAAAAGAAAGTTCAGATCCGGACCTGTATGCCGGAGAAAGAGAATTTGACCTTAAGAGACGGTTCAGGTTTGTAGAGGCTGAATGCTATAAACAGCTGAATAATCCGGATTATGACGGTCTGTTCTCAGGAAAAATTTAGAACCAACTAACTGACTCATTATTCTACTTTGATGAATTCTTCTGATTCTGCTTCGCATCTGGGACACATCTCTGGAGGACATTCGCCCCGCACGGTGTAAGTGCATCTGCTGCACCCCCATTTGTAGCCGTATGTTAATGCCATTTTCATTCACATAATCCCTGTTTCGGGCCATTTAAAAAACTTACGCGTCGGTTTTTATAATTACTGCAAGACCAAAATAAGTCTAGAACTAGATCTCTTTGCAGACCTTCAGGAAATTCTTAAGAATTCTCTTGCCTGCAGCACCGCTCGCTTCTGGATGGAACTGCACGCTATAGAGGGGGCGGGAGATGTGCTTCATTGCTTCTACCTTGGTTTTCTTGCTTGTCGCAAGCAGGACAAAACCAGGAGGAACCTTGTTCAGGCAGTCATGATGCGCTTCCTGCACCTTTATCTTTTTTGATGCAAAGCCTGCAAACAAATCATCTTTTTCTAGGATTGTTATATCCTGCTTCTTGTTCGCAAACTGGGCAAGGCGGATTGTTTTCGCTCCGAATGTGTCTCCTATTATCTGATGCCCCAAACAGATGCCCAGGACAGGAACTTCTGCATCAAGAAGCACCTGCACATCAAGATTTATGTCCTCAAGATACATCTTTCTGTGCAACGCCAGGGGTCCTCCAGAAAGGATGATGCCATTGAACTTCCTCAGCCTTTTTAGATTGAGCATGTCCCGTTTGTCCATGACAATGAACTGCGCGCCGAGCTCTGTCATCCTCTTTTCGAGCTCATATATGAAATGGCTCCTGTTGTTTATGATTAAAATCATACACATCTGTAGTTATAAATAGTATAAAAACCTATTGGATATACTAAATAATATAAATAACTTTGATGACATCTATAAGCATGGTGAATCTCGAGGCAGAGCTCAATGGCTTTCACGCATTGTTCGGCATGAGGCTGAGATCAGATGTCAGAAATATTGCTTCCATAGCGGCGTCAGATGATGAATTAAAGGAAAGTCTTTTGGCAGTCAATGATCTGGGAAGCCAGGTGATGTATACTTTTCGATTTGATGATTGCGAGGCAGTTTTTACAGAGTACATCAACAATGATTTTCTTGAAGAGCCTGACCTGAAGATTGCAGCAGACGATAGGTTTACATACAGGATGATGGGCTACAAATTATTGTTCTTCACCATCAGCAGCAGGGACAGGGAAAACAATTACAGCACAAGGGACAAGTTCTTGAAAAAGTTTCCAGAATTGTTTGATCTTGGAGCATCAAGGCAGTTCGAAGAATTCCAGAAAAGAAATTTATTCGAGGTATGCAGCAGAAGATACATGGAAGAGATGATAGTTGCAGAAGACATAGAGATTGCGAGCAACAATTATAATATTTTATGGCATTATTTCTCAAGAGAAAGAGAGCCTGTCCTACAGGAGATTATAGAAAGAAATAAAGAGCTTACTGATGCCATGACCGCAATGGAACAGCAGGGGGATATGCTTTATGCCGCTTTCAGGTTCAGGCACAACGGACAGAACGTGATGGCGACATTGTCAGAAATGACATCGCCTTATGAAGAAGGCAGGCTGCTTACATCTGACGGGAAAGCCTTGGATGGTGAAAGATACAATACATTGTCGATCACTGTGTGGAGCAAGGACAGAAATTTGAACAGGGAATATACAGAAAAATTGAAATCATATTTTGAAAGATTCGACTTAAGGAAAACCAAAGCCCCAAGAAGCTTTATCGAGCGGACAATGGAATTCTTAGAAGAGCATGCAATGTTCTTGAATGAACAAGAATAAAATAAGAAATTTCAATCTTTATTTACATTTCTCCCAGTGTTTCGTCCAGCTCCTTGCCTTCTTCTTCGCTGTACGCTTCTTCTTCAACCAGGAAAGCATGGATCAGGCCTGCTGCGTCCTTGATAGGATAGGCATTTATCTCCAGTGCAATGTCTCTTGCATCGAATTCGTTCTCTTCAAATTCCAGCCTGAAATCTCCGAGCAATTTCATCAGCTCGTCCCTGTCATTGATTGGATATTTGAAATCCTTTGCTTTTTTCCAAAGATCGTCCAAAGACATGATATCACCTCAACTGTTTATTGCAGTGAAAAATGCCGTTCCTCTATATAAATCTTGCTGTAATAAAAAAGTTTTTATATCTGCGAATCTTTCAAAAAATTTTGGATATGCATGGATGAGGAAAAAACCCAGCAAGGACCGATAAGATACAGTACAGATGACGCTTTAAGACTTCTTTATGCTTTGGGCTATGAACAAAGATTCAGCCAGCCCCTGCAAAGAGCAGAATTCAGATCTGTTTTTCCGGGGGTATATGAAAACTGCGGATATGATTTTCTTTTTTCGATCTGCCTGGCTGTGGGAAGAAAGATTCCATTGATGCGCATTGAAAAACGCGGGGATTTCCGGTTCGAGTCAGGGCAGTATAGAAGATTCGGAGACGATTTTGATGCCCGTTTCCAGGAAAGGTTCGGCGCTGCAATAGAGGACGGAGTCACTCTTGACCAGATAGTGAAAAAACTCAGAACAGAGATAGACATAGACAAGCCTGCGGGATCTGACGAAGATGATGAAGATTCCGGCGAAGCAGTCGATGATTATTGAAATACATTATTCTACAACAACCTTTATAAATGCGGATATTTTTGTCTGACATATGGCAGAAGCAAAGCAGGAACTCACAGAAGAGCAGAAAAAGCAGCTTGAAGAGGTAAAAAAGCAGTGTCCATTCTGTCAGATAGTGGCAGGCAATATCCCTGCGACAAAGGTTTTCGAGGACGACAAGGTCATTGCGATTCTAGATATAAATCCGGCTGTAAAGGGCCATGTCCTGCTTGTTCCCAAAGAGCATTATTTCATAATGACTGTTCTTCCGCCTGATGTTTTCGCCCACATGGTAAAGAGGGCAAAAGAGATTTCTGCATGCGTTGAAGAGGCGATGCTGAGCCAGGGAACAGAGATATTTGTTGCGAACGGCGCAGCAGCAGGCCAGCAGTCAGGCCACATGATGATCCACATTGTTCCGCGGGAAGACGGCGACGGCCTGAACAATTTTGATGTTCCAAAGAAGGAACTGCCAGAAGCAAAGCTGAAAGAGATGAAGGGCATTCTTGAGAACAATCTGAAGATGGCTCTTGGAAGGCGTTTCGGCAAGCTTCCGCCGCAGAAGTTCACAAAAGACCAGGTCATCGGCATCATAAACAAGAATCCTCAGATAAAACAGCTGATCGACCAGCAGCCTGAGCAGTTCATCGAGCTCATTCCATCGAACCCGTCGCTCCAGCAATTGTTCAAGGATGTTGATCCGTACGAGATAATCGAAGCAATAACAGGCAAGAAGATAAAGAAAAAGAAAGCAGAAAAGACAGAAGAAGAGAGAGAGAAAAAAGAAAAACAAAAGAAGAAGCCAAAAAATGAAGAAGAACCAGAACAGGAAGCTGAAGCAGAGGCAGAAAAAGAGCCTGAGGAAGAATCAGAAGGAAACGAAGAACAAGAAGAACCAGAACAAGAAGACAAAGAAGAAAAGACAGATCTTGATTTGATTTCCAAACTATTGTGAAAATGGCAGAATGCAAGAAATGCAAATTATTGGAGAAAAAAGAAAACGTGATTTATGAGGACGATATAGCCATTGCTGTCCTTGGCAGAGCAGCAGTCGGCCATGTCAAGGTCTACCCCAAGAAGCATGTTGTTAAATTGGAAGAGCTTGATGACAAGGAGGCAGAGCATCTGTTCATTGTAGCGAGCTATGCAGCTACAATGGTGTTCGAGGCGCTGGGCGGCCAGGGAGGCACGAACATTCTTGTGAAGAACATGCCGGAAGAGCAACATGTCACGATCGATGTTGTTCCGAGGACAGCAGGCGACGATTTCAATTTTCAGTGGGAGCCAAAGGAAATTGATGAAAAAGACATGAAGGACGCAGGCGACAGGATAAAAGACAAGTGCGATTTCATAGGGCACGACAAGAAATCTGAAAAGAAAGAAGGCGAAGCTCCTAAAGCATTAAATGATAAAAATAAAAAAGAACTTGATGAAGACAGTTATTTAGTCAAGCATTTGAAACGGATTCCATGACTTCTTCTCTGTCTGATTCTGCGATTTCTTCCTGCAGTTTTGCAGAATAGTGGTTTGAGATGCAGTTAAAGACATCCTGGTGCGCCAGCTGCAGTTTTCTTTTCTCTTCTTCTTTCCTTGCTTTCTCTGCGCGTTCAGACGAATCTTCAAGTTCCTTCATTTTTCTGTGGATCTCCTGAATATCTCCCGTTGCCTTTGTTCTGCTGTTGAAAGCATCTTCTGCCTTGTCGTACAGATGCTGTGTTGCAGCGTCGAGCAGAGCTTCATACTGCCATGCTGTCAGTTCCTGATAGTCCTGAGTATTCTTGAGGAAATCCTTATAGATTCTTTCTCCTGCATGATACAGGTGAAGTCCGAACCCTCTTTTCAGATATTTGCTGGCTTCAGGATCCATGTGCACTCTTCTCATGACTGCATAGATCTCAAGGGCGCAGATGCCAAGGTCATTGTCAAGAAGCATGTCGATGTTCTCCAGGCATTTGTGGAACTTGTCCTTCGATCTTGCATAATCATCATTTTCTGACATTGCCCTGAAATCTTCAAAAGTCTTCCATTCATCGCTCAATATGTGGTTCGTATAAGGCAATGACAATATTCCGTCATCCTCTCCTTGTAATGCATCTTCATAATAGCAGATGTTTTCCTCTATTCTTCTTGCAGTAGCCTCGAGTTCTTCAGCAGGTGCAATATCCTTTGTGATCGCAATTGCTTCCTGCGGATGCGCAAAATGCCCTTTTCCAACAATGACTTTGCGCCTCTGATAGGTTGGAAATCGAGGGAAAGCATTTGGAAACAAACATTCCCTTTCCTGCCTTATACTAGCAATGTCTTTATCAATGTCGTTCATTGCAGCAATTCTTTGTGTAAAGGTCATTTCAGGAATACTTACTGTTATCGAATCGCCGTTCTGCTCTACGGTTAGGCCGGGATACTGCACCGGTTCAGTCTTTCCTGCTTCTGTATTTTTTTCATACTCTTCTTTTAGTCCGTTCATTACATCTTCTAGAACTAAAGCATTCTTTTTATTGGGATTTGTATTGTTCGGTTTCATGTTGGGTTGTTCTCACCTCATTAGTCTCTCTATTGTCGTCGGAAAAATGAGTGATTTAAAAACTTTACGGTTTTTAAGCAAATATGAGCATATACATTAATCACAAACATAGGACTACAGAAATTTTATATAATCAATATTTTTCTAGCAATCGCGAGTAATGCCTAATCGCTTACTCCTTTGCAGCCTGTGAGGGGGGTACGATAGATGACCCTTCATGGGCGCTTTTCTTTAAGCAATTAGAACATTTAGAAAAATAACAGGTAATAAAAAGAAAAAAGCTTATTCGTTCTTAAGAACGAACTCTATGAGTTTCCTGTAGTCCTGCGCGCCCCTGCTGCTTCTTGCATAGTCAAAGATGCTCTTGCTGTGCCCTGGCGCTTCTATCAGTTTGCTGTTTATCCTTATCGGATCCAATGTCATGCCGTTGAACTCGTCTTCCATCTTTGAGAGTATCTGCATGCATATCTTGTTTCTTTTGTCGAACATTGTAGGCAGGATTCCGCTGACCATCAGGTCGTGGTCGAAAGTGTTGTTGCTTTCATCAATAAGGTCTATCATCTTCTGCAGGCCGACGAATGAAAGGCTTTCAGTGCTGCTTGGGATGATTGCTTCGTCTGCAAACAACAAAGCGTTCTGGTTCAACAGGCTTAAGGACGGCGGACAGTCCATTATTATGAATTCAAAGTCGTCCTCGCTCACATCTTCCATCACAGCTGATAATATCTTTTCCCTGTTCGGCTTTCCCATCATTATTCCTTCTGCCTCTGACAGTTTATTGTCAGAAGAAACAAGATAAAGATTTTTCTCAACTTCAGATGCGCATTCAGTAGCAGGAACCTTGTCAATCAAGAGATTATACATTGTTTTTTCACTTCTTTTCCCCAAACAAGTACTTAAATTGCCTTGAGAATCCAAATCAAGAAGTAAAACCTTTTTTCTTTTCCTTGCAAGCCCTGTAGCAAGGCTGACAGACGTTGTGGTCTTGCCTACGCCTCCTTTTTGGTTAATAATACAGATTTTCCTCATTACTATCACCTCACCAGTATAAACGAGGGAATAGCAGTATAAATAAAAATCTATCGAAAAAAGGCTTAAGTGCCGGAATTGACCATTTTGAACAGGGTTTTATGAATTCTGGCAGTTGACCTTTTTCGCCTGACTCTTCTGCCCCTTTCCCTGGCAACATCCCTTCTCTCAGGGGGAAAGATCTTGTCGTCAAGCGAAGCAGTCTCTTTATCAGGATAAAGAATGCTGTCAGAAGCGTCCCAATAGCCGGGCATTTCGCGCAATGATCTGCCGTTTGTCAGAATATGCACCCCGTATTTTCTTCCTGTCGTTCCTCTTGCTTCAAGCTCCTGCAACTCGCCCACGCTCAGAAGGTAAGGTACAGAGTGTTTGATTATGTCCAGTCTTTCTCTTACTGTCGAGGCTGTTCTCAGATGCTCCTGGACAAGGCCAAATACACCATACTGCTTCAGCATCTGTATTCTCTGATAGATCCTAGAATTCGCCAGCGGATGCCTCTTTTTGATTTTTCTTTTTTCTGTGTACCTGAACAGCGGATTATAATTTTCTAATTTAGTGCTGACAACAGTTTCAGAAAGACCTTGACCCTGCCGGTATGAGTAGTTCTTGTCTAGTTTCCTCACCTCTGTCAATAATCCAAGTATTTAATTTATATAAATCTATGTAGAAAACATTTAAATAGGAGTATTTGATAAGCAGAACTGACACAATGACACATCTATGGCACGACATAAAAGCAGGTGACAAGGTACCTTCCAGGATCAATATAGTGATAGAGATACCCATGGGAAGCAAATGCAAGTACGAACTGTCGCGGACAACCGGCTCAATACGGGTCGACAGGGTGCTTGCAACTGCAATGACCTATCCGCAAAACTACGGCTTTGTTCCGCAGACCTTGTGCGAAGA
>WJKV01000101.1 GCA_014728875.1 Candidatus Woesearchaeota archaeon
GATTCTATACGATTAAGGATTATAAAGAGGCTTCTGTAAAGGAAATAGGAGACGAACAAATATTAACGCATGAAATAGGACCGTTTGATCCTGACACAAATCTATTGCATCTATTCGGAGACAGAAAAACCTTCATCGATATGGAAAAAGGCGTTGATGGACTGCTTGCTGAACTGCAGGATGAGGATGATTTTGAAACTATCAACGGATACGTTGTCAGAAGAGATTCTGTATTGCGAAAGACAAGGCAGTCGTCTGCAAGAGAAATCCTGAAAGGAACAAAAGTGCCTGTCAATATTCATTATTTTCTTCATGTGCAGTTCGTTCATTACAAGCCAAAGGAATAAGCTTTATATTCTAATCTAAATATTAATGCTGTTTATGGAAGGTTTAGAACGGATATCTGAGATAAAACCAGGACATTATATGACAGATATAGAAGGGATTCCCGTCGATGTTACCAGAATAGGCGAGGAAGAGAAATTGGCTTCCGATACAAAATCTACAGATGATGTAACTAAACTGCTAAGGGTTACAGATAAATACAAAGAAGCCTTTTATCTTGCGCTTGAAGAAGATATTCCTAAAATTCTTGAAGTATTCAGAGTAGCAGATCCTAGTTACAGGATTGTTAACGGCTATATTTTACGGAAAGAATCTCTTATATTGCCTGTGAGGGAATTCACTGCCACAGAAATGCTGGAAGGTGCGCAAATAGCATCAAGAAGGCATTTCCATCTTTATGTACAGTTTGTGCATTATACGCCAAGACCAGAAGAGCCTGGAACACATACAGATGAAAATATCTTAGATATGTAATCTATATATTCTCTTATTCTATAGACACAATCATTATACTGTTTTATTCTAATCTATATTTAGGATGGGATTAGTAAAAGATTATGTAGGAAGGAAATTGGACATGGTCGGAGCTGCTGCAAGCTCTATTAGCAGCGGTTTAGCATGGGGCCAGTTCCCGCAGTATCTCGCGCAATATGTGCAAAGATTAGGCGGTCACATTGATGAAGCAAGATATGCCAGCCACGAATTCAATGTGCCTGAACTTGCAGAACGGGCAGACAGGCTACAACAGGGCCTGGAAGCAATAACAAATTCTTCTTCATTTGGAAAACTGTTCGCATTTATACAACATGCAGATCTGGCAATCGCACAAAAAGTGCTTGCAAACTATACCCCAGGAATGGCAATGGACACAGAAGGCCTGATGTACTGTGGTGCAGGTGCATTGGCAGGACTTGGCCTGTACGAGTCAGGGAAATTAGGTGTAAGCGCTATCAAGAACAGGTTAAAGAAGAAAAAAGACTAATCCTCTTCATGCTTTTTCAACAAAAAGCAGAGCGGGTGGCAGTAAATCTCATTTGTAGCACTGTCACGGAAACCTTCTGTGATATTCTCTTTACTGCAGTAAGTGCAGGGATCTTCCGGCTGTTCTGCGATTTCCAGCCCAATCTTTGCCAACTGGTCAGAGCTAAGTCTTTCCAGAGTTTTCTGGTTGCGCCAATGCATACCGATCAAGATTTTCCCCAGGCTTTCTTCTGAATCAAGCTTTGAAATATTATGTTGTGAGAATATATCATCGAGCACAAGATACGGACCGCCGTTCTCAGGGACTGCGCATAACTTGAAAGGGCTTTCCTTTGTGAAATCTCCATCATAAACAGCGCATACTGCCTTGTATCCAGGAAACAGATGCCTTAGCAAACCTGCTGGAAGCGGATGAATGCTGTCTTTTTTAGGAGCAGTGTATAAGTTCGAACTGTTCGAATAGTGCCAGTCAACACCTCTCCCTCTCTTATGATCGCTTACAGGAAATTGCAGTTTTCTGAAAGTCATTCCTAACGAAAAAATTAATGAATTTAAATGTCTTTTGAACTTTTGCTTATAAGGAAAAATCACCCTTAAAAGCAAATAAAGTAAACTATTTAAGTGGACTGCCTGCGTTGATTCTTATGGTTTTAATCAAAAAAGAGAGGAAGAGAAACCTGAGAATATTTACATTTTCAAATTCATTGATAGCTCTTGCTTTCGGGTTGTTCGGTCCGTTCTATTTGATTTTCATCAACGATATCGGCGGCAGCATAGAGAATTTCGGCATTGCAGTTGGTTTGGTCGTCCTGTCCGGTTCATTGACTTCCTTGATCGTCGGCCGCTTTTCTGACAGAATTGGCAGGAAACCTTTCCTCATCTTTGGCGGATATGTTTCTGCGTTGATCGTTCTTTTCTATGCCGTAATCGGTTCTCTATGGCAGTTGTATTTGCTGCAGATCTTGAGCGGAATGGTCGCTGCTCTATTTGAAACATCAGAATCTGCCTTTTTGGGAGATATAACTGAGAAAGAAAAAAGAGGCTCTGATATAGGCAAGTATGACGCCCTGGTCGGCTTGTCCGAAGCTGCGGCAATATTTATAGGAGGTTTCCTAGTAAGCAGATTCGGATTCGAGCTTGTATTTATTATTGTAGCTTTGATTTTCGTAGTTTCAACTTCGTTCATGCTTATGTTAAGGGAAAGTAGTATGAACAGAAACATTTATTAAACAGATTGTCTTTTACGTATGCAGAGGTGATTATCATGGCACGAGGCAAGATTCTTACAGTCAGACCAACAGCAAAAGGACAGAGAGGTGTGATCGAACCTTTGAGAGGCGCGAATGTTCCCTTCTCTATTGTCGGCGGAAATTTCAAGTCAGGAGATAAGGTAGAATTCTTCAGAAAAGATGGAAAAGTTGTCCAGATGACAAAGCTTGGAAAAGGAACCCGCAGAAGAGCGCCTGCAAAGTCAAGAGGAACAGGCTGGGGAAGACTAAGGCCGAGAAGAGACGCAAGGTCTTATTATTAAGGTATGAACTGTTTATTGTCTATTTCTATTTTTGGTTTTTTGAATATGTGGTCCAGGTGCACCGGCGCTCTTACTTCTCCGTCGAACCAGACATTGTTTCCGTTCGCGATGTGCATTGTGCCGTAGGCTTTCTCATTAAGTACAGTGGGGCCGAAGAAGTCTGCATTAGGGTTGATGCCGATGCCTATCTCGCAGATCTTTCGCGCGTGCTCTCCGTATTCTTTTTTCCTTGCTTCTTTTATTGTCGCAATAAGTTTCTTGCCCTGTGAGCTGCCGTAAATCTTCACTATCTCCCCGCTTTTTATCCTCAGGATGACCGGCTTTTTAGGGAATGCAGTGCCGTTCCTGTGCCGCAGGCTGCCGTCGATTACAACCCTGCCTTCTGTTGTTCCTATGTCAGGCGGAAAGTACACCTCGCCTGCAGGAAGATTGCCTCCTGTGCCCGGCCTTGTATAATTTCCTGTGTTGAGGACCGGTTTCGCTTTCCTCATCTCAAGACGGATGTCGGTGCCTTTTGCAGTGGTGACATGCATCTCTTTTCCTTTTGAGATCATCTTTCCTATCCTTTCTGCTTTCATCTGCATCTTGTGATAGTCAACATCGATGACAGTCATCAGCCTTGAGAATCTTCTTGTCGGCAGTTCTCCAAGACCGAGCGCTGAAACAAAACGGTGCTTCCTTTCTGCGCAGAACTTCCTGAAACTGCCTTCTATCCTGTTCAACTTTCCCAATGTGTTGTAAGAACTCAACAGTATTATCCCTTTATCAGGGAATTCAGACAATGCTTTTTGTATGTGGGGCTCTGCAGGCTCGGGTCTTTTTCTTGCTTTCTGCATCTCAAGCGTCGCGTCAAGGCCTAATTTTCTTGCCGCGACATAGAAGCCCGCCGCCATCAATGCGCTCGCTCTCTTGTTGGGTTTTCCAAAATCAGATAGCACAAGTACAGGCTCGTCTTTGGCCTTCAGGCTGTTCTTTAGCACATTCTGGAAATGTATCTGCGCATCCTGCACAAGATAGTATTGGCCGTGCCGCTGCAGGAAACGAATCAATTTTTTATGATCCATGTCCTTTGAAGTTTGTCTGAAATTTATAAACATTTTGCTGCGCCATTTAGCACAAGATTTAAAAACCATTTCTCTTTCCTTTATAAGCATGGCTCA
>WJKV01000102.1 GCA_014728875.1 Candidatus Woesearchaeota archaeon
AATTGTAGAACCAAAAACCATCGCAGTTCCTCTTACAAATTTCCTAGTATAATTAGTCATATACAATAACAAAATTGACCCCTTTATTAAGCTTATTTATCTTTGTTTCATTTAAAATCTTTAATCCATAACCTTTATATATGTCATACATAGTTCTATGTAAGATGCAGGATAGAACAACTATTCAGCTTTCAGGGGAGTTGAGAAAGGAATTAAGGATTTTAGCTGCAAAGAGAGATCTTTCTTATCAGGAATTATTAGGTCATATGATCTCTGTTTTCAAGGAACTGGACAAGGAAAAGACCATTATCTCGATACCTGCGCTGTTGGCTGAAAATGTAAGAAATAAGATAGAGAAAACAGATTTTGTATCTGTCTCAGACTTCACTACATACCTGCTTCGGCAGATGCTGGCAGAAACAGTCAAAAAAGAAAAAATAACAGAAAAGGACGAACAAAAGATAAAAAACAGATTAAAAGCTCTAGGCTACTTTGAATAAGGTGATGCAAAAATGAAAATAGAAATAAAAGATGAATTCATAAAAAAGATTGAAAACAGGATCAAGCAGACAGACGAATTCAAGTCTGTGGAAGAATATGTTAATTACATAATCGAACAGGTTGTGAGCAAACTAGAGAACAAAAAAGAAGAAAGCAAACCTGTTTTTTCAAAAGAAGATGAAGAAAAAGTCAAGGATAAATTGAGAGGCCTTGGTTATCTGGATTAGGGAGGTTTAAAATGGATCATTTAGATGAACTCGAGAGCAAAAGCATTTACATCATAAGAGAAGCATACAAACAATTTAAAGATATAGCTATGTTATGGTCAATTGGAAAAGACAGCACTGCACTTTTATGGCTGTGCAGGAAAGCGTTCTTTGGAAAAATTCCTTTCCCTGTGATGCATATTGATACTGGATATAAGTTCAAGAAAATATACGAGTTCAGGGACAAGTATGCAAAAGAATGGAATCTAAAGCTCATCGTTGGAAAAAATGAAGAGGCGTTGAAAGCAGGCGTCGGTCCAAAGGATAAATTGGAATGCTGCAGCAAGCTGAAGACAGAAGCCTTAAAATTGACAATGGCGAACAGGCAGCTGAAAGCGCTGTTATTGGGCATCAGAAGAGACGAACACGGCATAAGGGCAAAAGAAAGGGTTTTCTCGCCTAGAAACCAGGATTTCAAATGGAACTACAAAGACCAGCCGCCTGAATTGTGGGACCAGTTCAAGACAAAGCAGACAGCAGAACAGCATCTAAGGATACATCCTATGCTGCATTGGACAGAACTGGATATCTGGGAATACATAAGAAGAGAAAATATTCCTATAACAGACCTTTATTTTGCAAAAGATGGAATGAGACTTAGAAGTATCGGCTGCGAATGCTGCTGCAATCCGGTTCCTTCAGAAGCAGACACTGTTGACAAGATGATAGAGGAGCTGAAGACAACAAAGGTATCAGAAAGATCGGGCAGGGCGCAGGACAAAGAAAAGGCATACATGATGCAGAAGCTTAGATCCTTGGGCTACATGTAGAAGATGGCAGAGAAAAGAGTGCACGAGACGCGTGCGAGAAGCATTGTCAAGGGCATAAGCTGGAGAACAGTCGCGACATTGACGACTATGTTTTTGGTCTTGATATTCACAGGCAAGATTTATCTTGCAGCAGGCATCGGCGCTTTTGAAGTTGTTTCAAAATTATTGATTTATTATGTCCATGAAAGAGCATGGAACAAAATAACTTGGGGGCGAATATAAAATGGAAAACTGTCCTTTTTGTAAAATGACAAGAGGCGATATACCTGTAACAAAGATTTATGAATCTAAGCATTTCTATGCGATACTAGATAAAAATCCATTAGTCGAAGGACATGCCTTATTGATCCCAAAAAGGCATTATAAAACAATTGATGAAATGAATGAAGAAGAAAGCAGGCAGCTTGGTATAGATATGCTGAATCTTTCAAGGAAGATGAAACAATATTGGCCGGATTTATCAATCTCAAATTCAAACGGGGAAGGCGCAAGCCAGGCAGTTCCACACTACCATATTCATTTCATTCCTCGAACAAAAGGAGATAGACTATGGGATGGCAAAAACTCAAGAATTGTCTTTGATGTAAGCTCTGATTTCCCGAGATTAGAACCGTCACAAGAAGAACTAGGCAAGTTGGCTAAAAAACTTAAGGGTGAAGCACAATGAATGATGAACACATGAGAATAGTAATTGTAGGTCATGTTGATCACGGCAAATCAACTTTGATAGGAAGATTATTTTTTGATACAGATTCCCTGCCAGACGGAAAGATGGACGAGATAAAGAAAGTATGCGAACAGTTGGGCAGGGATGTAGAATTTGCCTATGTCCTGGACCATCTGCAGGAAGAAAGAGAACAAAGCGTAACTATTGACACGACACAGATGTTCTTCAAGACAAAGAAAAGGCATTATGTTATCATAGATGCACCAGGCCATGTTGAATTCACAAAGAACATGATAACAGGCGCATCGCAAGCAGAAGCAGCAATCCTTATTGTGGATGGTGAAGAAGGCGTGCAGGAACAGACAAAGAGACACGCTTACATCTTAGGCATGCTTGGACTAAAGCAGGTGATTGCAGTCATTAATAAGATGGATCTGGTGGATTACAAACAGGAAAGATTTGAAAAAGTCAGAGAAGATTTGTTGAAGTTCCTGGACAGCATCAATATCAAGCCGACATATGTCATTCCGATAAGTGCAAAAGAAGGAGACAATGTTGCAAAAAAAAGTGAAAAAATGTCCTGGTATAATGGCATGACTATTCTTGAATCTTTGGATACTTTCAGCATCAATGAGCGTCCGATAAACAAGCCATTGAGATATCCTATACAAGATGTTTACAAGTTTGACGAAAAAAGGATCTTGGCCGGCAGGATAGAATCCGGCCTGATGAAAAAAGGAGATGAGATAGTGTTCCTGCCTTCTGGAAAAGAAACAAAAATAAAATCAATAGAAGTCTTTGAAGGACAGAAAGAAACAGCAGAAGCAGGAGAATGCATCGGCATCACTCTAGAGCATCCTTTGTTCATAGACAGAGGAGAGGTCGCTTGCAAAAAGAATGAACTGCCGATTGTCGCAGACAGATTCACAGCGAATGTCTTTTGGATGGCAAAACAGCCCTTCGACAGTTCAGAGACTATCATCCTTAAGTGCGCGACCCAGGAAGTCGAATGTAATATAGAAAAGATAAATAAGAAATTGGATTCTTCGACATTGAAGGTCATAGGAGACGATGCAGATGAATTGAAAGAAAGAGAAGTGGGCGAGATCTCTTTCAAGACAAAAGAACCCATAGTGATTGAGAATTTCAATGACATCCAGGAATTGGGAAGATTTGTGCTAGTCAAGAATCAGGATGTCAGCGCAGGAGGCATCATTACGCAAAAATGATAATCTTTGCTATTGATGCGCTGGAGCATGAGCTTGTCAATGAATTTGACTGCAAGAACCTGAAACAGCTCTCTTTTGGCAAGACAGACATCTCTGAATTTTCCCAGCCAAGGACAATGGTTCTTTGGAGTTCTTTCATGACAGGAGAAAATAAAGAAAAAGAAATCCTTGCAAAAGGAGACAAAGAGATGTGGAATACAAGGATTGATATCAAGGACACTTTCTTTTCCAAGTTCAAGAATCCGAAGATAATAGATCTCCCCGGCTTCTCTTACGACCTAGGAGTCCATAAAAGATCAAGGCAGCTCTTAAAGGCCTTTTTTGAAGCAGAAACAGACGAAGAAAAGAAAAAGGTATTGGAAGAACATAATAAAGATGCTTTTGAACATCACAAGAAAGTAAAAGAGGAGTTTGAGCAGGCAGTTGCAAGCAAAGAGCATGATCTTGTTCTTGGATATTTCAGTGTGGCAGATGTCATAGGTCATCTCAATTTCGGTAATAAGATTATGATGAAGATGATCTACAAAGAAC
>WJKV01000103.1 GCA_014728875.1 Candidatus Woesearchaeota archaeon
ATGCACTAGAACTCCAGTTGTTCTTCTGGCTCAATCTCTTCATCTGGAATCTTGCACTGCCTTTTAATTTGCTCAAGTCTGCATTATTGCCGACTCTTGTTCTTAAATTGTTAGCGACTCTGGGATCAAATGCAGCTCCTGCCCTGCTCATCCTGCCCTGGCCGTCATCCTCAAAGCTTGTCCATTCCCGGCCAAAGTCAATCATATTGCTCTCTATAACAGCTGCGCATTTCTTGCATATGACTTCTCCTCTTGTCTCACTAACAAAGAAATTCTGATGTCCGCATTCAGGACATCTTGCAATATCTTGTGTTTTTGCGCTTATTGCCATTTTTAAAGGTTTTTTGTTGGTTTTTATTAAAATAAAGGCTTTTTGGGCCTATTTTCTCTCTAAATCGCCTCTTTTTAATCCCCTTCTAGAATCTCTCTTCCTCTATAATATAGTAGAAGCAACTCATATATAAAGCTTTCGGTTATGTTGTCCCTTCAGAGTGGCGATTCTGCACCGCACAAAAGCATTTGATGCCAAATCCTCGAGCCTTTTTATCATTGCCATATTCTTTAAATGAAGCTTCTTCTTTATAAATCTTTGGTTTTCATAGTCTTTCAATAGTGGTTACAAATAATACCATAATCTTTAAATTAAACCTGAAATATGTGCTGTTTGAAATGAGCCAATTATACCAACATTTGATGTGGGTTCCTAAAGACGCGCCTCTCACAGGAGAGAGTTTAAAGAACGAGTTGTATAGCTTATTAGATTTATATCGTGTGGTTCAGAAATCCAAAGGCAAGATTGTTCAATTCGATAGATTTGATGGCAAGAATCCAGAACAATTGGATGAAAAAGATTTTCTTACATCTGCAGTTGCAATATTAAGAAATCCAAACAGTTCTAGAAAACCCGTGATTGTTGCAAGATTCCCAGGAACAGCGATAAACAGTGTTCCTGGAATAGGATACGGATTAGGAGGTTTTGTATTGGACACTTCTGCGCTTGCAAAAGCAGTTGGCAATTGGGATCAAGATATTGTTCCGGGATTGTTTACTTGCAAGCACTATGTCCACGGTCGTTTCGAAGAAGAAGAGGACGGAGCCGCAATCGGGATTTGCAGGCCGCCGGGTGTTGAAAAAGGAACATCTGTTGTTCACAGATGTTATGGTCAGAGCGGTTGCGAATATGAAAATAAACGCTTTGGAGAAAATATTCCATCTAAGTTAGCAGATATTATCGCTGCAGTTATTGCAGGTAAAAAATAAAAACCTTTATAACCCAACTATTTCTCTTGACAATCAATGGGGTTTTTCAGCTTAACAAGGGACAGTCTGTTTGCAGGTTTAGGTATTAACATGCCTATGTGGCTGGGCGAGATCATTGATATTGTGATAATAGCTCTTGCTCTCGGCTTTATCTTCCAGCACTTTTTCCGGAAATACAATCCATTGTCAGACCATCAGTATGATCCGTTAAAGCATTACAAGAAAGTAAGCAGTGGAAATCTGTGGTTCAGCATCCTTGCTGTAGCACCTGCAGTTGTTCTGCACGAGCTTGGGCATAAGTTCGTGGCAATAGCATTAGGGATTAAGGCAACCTTGTATGCAAGCTATGGCTTCTTGGCATTAGGAGTTTTATTGAAGATTGCGCACGCGCCTTTCTTGTTCTTTATTCCAGGCTTTGTCGCTCACGGCGGAGGAACACCAGGACAGATCGCGCTTCTTAGCATTGCAGGACCGGGAACAAATCTTGTATTATGGATAGTTTCTATTTATTTCATAAGAAATATGAAAAGATTCAGGATTAAAGACAAGTACTTTCCTATATTGAACCTGTCAAAGAACATCAACATGTTCTTGTTCTTCTTCAACATGATACCTATACCTCCGTTCGACGGCTATCATTTCTTCAGCAGTATTTTCCAGTTAATCTTCTAAAATTCTGTTTGCTTTTCCATAATTTATCAATAATCTTTTCCAGGCTTCATACAATGGTTTTAATTCTTCTTTTATTTCAGGAAAAAGTTCAAGGTCCCTGTAGTCTCTTTCTAATTTTTCAATTACTTTTTCAGGTCCGTCGTATACTTCTCTTACCAGGCTGAGGTATAGGTTCTGGTCTGTCATATGGCTTGCAGAATCTGTGAATGCAATAATTTTCGCTTCGATTGTTTCTGGCATCACATCCCTGCACCTGTGCGCCCTGACACAATGCAGTATTTTTTCTGTTCTGCTGCTATCGTAATTTTTTCTCTCTAAAAATTCTCTTGACCTTTCAACGCCTCTCACTGCATGATCCACATCAGTAGGAACAGGATAATGGCCTATGTCATGCAGCCAGACAGAAAGCAGAACAATTTCTTCATCTGCTTCTGGAAATCTCTTTAGCATGTGATGAGCCCATCTTTCCATCTCAGGAACGTGTGAGCCCATATAATACGGATCGCTGCCGAAAACATCAACCATTAGATTAAAACAACGCCTGGCATTTTCAACTATGTCCATTTTATCTTGACATATCTGGAGGTTTTTTATAAAGATTTCTCACCAAAACCTTTATAAATCCAATGAAATCTTAGCCGATAGAAGGGGTTTTCAATGGGCTTAAAGGAAATATATGAACACAAGTACAAGGGATTACTTTTAATACCTTTGATTCTGGTACTGTTGGCATTGGCCCAGATAGGATTTCAGTATTACACAACAGGCGATTTCATTTCCAAATCCGTCACATTGACAGGCGGCATTTCTCTTGAGATAGATTCGCAGTACAAGGACATAGAAGGCCTTAAGCTGCATCTGAAGGGAAGCTTTCCAGAAGCGGATTTTCATGTGAGGACGACCAAGATCGCCGGAAGACAGAAAGGCATCATAGTCGAAGGGACTGACATTTCAAAAGACGAGCTGAGCAGGGCGATAAAAGAAAAGCTCGGAGACCAGGCGCCTCCTTTGGAGAGCCTTTCAAAGAACATAAAGAATGTAAGCGCAAGATTCAGTTCTAAATTCTTCAGGACAGCCATAATCGCAGTATTGTTCGCGTTCCTGTTCATGGGCCTGGTTGTTTTCTATTACTTCAGGATACCCATCCCGTCCATCGCAGTCGTTCTTGCTGCATTCAGCGACATGGCTGTCACTATCGCGATCTTCAACAGCCTCGGCATGAGGCTCACACTCGGAGGCGTTGTTGCCTTTTTGATGCTCATCGGTTATTCTGTAGACACAGACATATTATTGTCCACAAGAGTACTGAAGCACAGGACAGGAAGCTATTTTGCAAGGACAATGGATGCTATGAAGACAGGCTTTACAATGTCCTGCACAACAATCGCAGCATTGGGCGCAGGAATGTTCTTTGCGCAGTCAGAAGTCCTTAAGCAGGTTCTTTTGGTATTGTTCATCGGCCTGATAGTCGACCTTCCTATGACCTGGTTCCAGAACGCAGGCATACTGCGGTGGTATCTTGACAGGAAAAAAGAACAGCCGTCTGTAAGCAAAGAGGAAAAGAAAAGAAAAAAAGCGCAAATAAAAGAAGAGAAAAGAAAAGCAAAAGAAGAAAAGAAGAGAGCAAAGGAAGAAGAGAAGAAAAGAAAGGATGAGGAAAAAGCAGAGAAAGACCTCAAGAAAATCGCAGAAGAGGAAGCAGGAGAGACAGAACTGGAAAAGACTGTCGGGCATGAGGTCGAAGAAAAGATAATGTCTCCAGAAGAGAAAGAAGAAAGCACAGAAGAGAAACAGGGCGTTTAATATGGCAAAATTCAAGAGAAAAGCAAAGAAGATATTCAAGAACACAAGGGTTTTGATACTATTGTTTGCTTTATTATGCGCAGCTATCGCAATCTATCCTGCTTTTGGAAGAGAAGGCGTCGCAATACAGAGCGTCCAGAAGGACGGGGGAGCCTACAACGCAGGCATCATTGTAGAGCCTGGAGTCAGGCCTACTGCAAAAGAGATAATCACGCTCATTGACAATTATCCTGTGAGCAATATGAATGATTATTACAGGATCATGGAAAAACTGGGCTCTAATATGACTGTCCGGCTGGAGACGAACAAGGACGTCTACAGGATAGAGACAGACGAAGAAGGAAGCCTGGGCCTTACAGTCGCAGAGGCGTCAATGACGAACATCAGGAAAGGTCTTGATCTGTCAGGCGGAACAAGGGCGATCCTGAAGCCGGAATTCGAAGTGGAAGAACGCATACTTGACGAGATTGTCGAGTCATTGAAATTAAGGCTGAACACATTTGGTTTGTCAGACATCATTGTAAAGAAAGTCACAACGCCTGAACAGTATGTTGTTGTCGAGATCGCAGGCGCGACAGAGGACGAAGTAAGGGAGCTCATAGAAAGCCAGGGCAAGTTCGAGGGCATTATCCAGAACAGCACTGTCATGACAGGAAAAGACATAGAGTTTGTCGGTCTTGGCGGAACAGAGGCCAGGGTCAAGGCGCCGTGCCCGAAATACGGCGACATGTACCAGTGCGAGTTCATGTTCAGCATCTCTATTTCAGAACAGGCAGCAGAAAGGTTCGCAGAAGCGACGAACAAACTAGAAGTCGAGGGCGACCATCTGTCCGAACCTATATTGTTGTTCCTTGACAACGAGCC
>WJKV01000104.1 GCA_014728875.1 Candidatus Woesearchaeota archaeon
GCTCAAGAGAATGGGTGTCCGCGGCTTTGCAGAGTCCGGTACAGCAGAAGAACTGCTGAAAAAGTATAAATTGACTGATTCTGACATTGCGCAAGAGATGCGAGATCTGCTGGTATAGGGGCTGATTCTGCAGAATTTAAAGGTTCTGGCTATTCTTATAAATTCGTCTTTCTATAGTGATGAAAAACGAAAGCTTTATATATGTCTTTTTATTCATCACTATAAAGATACTAATAAAAGAGGCTCAGGAGTCTTTCTTCCCCCAACACCCCTGAAATTCTGCCTGAGCCACTTTTATATCTTTACATTAAAAGAGGTCTGGGACAACTATCATGGTTTTTCATCTCTTTCCCCCGAAAAATCTTTCTTGTTCCGGACCCTTGTATTCACAAACACAAAACATATTAATAAGAAACAAAAAAGAGAGAAAATGGCAAGGATATTATTGGTTGAAGACAACCCAAAATATGCAAGTCCAGCAGAAGAGTATTTGGCTTCGCGAAGCCATGCTGTACAACTAGCTAAAGACTATTCTGAAGCGATCAGCAATTTAAAAAATCCAGAATTTGATGGTGTGATCACTGATTGTTTTTTTCCGAATATAACAGGTAGTGGAAACATTGATTTAGGAATAGAACTAGTAGGAAGAATGGCTGAATCAGATCCTAGTGAAAGAAAAATTGGTCCAGGTCTAGAAGTTTTAGGGCAATATGTTAATTTAGAAGATAAGGACATGAGAAAATATGCAAGATGTTTTGTAAATCGTCTCGAAGAAGGAGAAGACATCTTAGAAGATTCTACATTTAGAGCAATCAGAAAAGTTAGCTCTACATCAGGCAAGGAAGCTGCTACTTTAATTGCTAAAAATACATTAGGTATGACGTACCAGGAAAAGAAAACTCCAAGAGATTTTTTCGGCGCACTTATGAAAGCAATGAAGGAATCCGAAGCAAATCAACCACTAGGATTATTGGTTGCTGAAAGAGCTAGAGACTTGAGATTGCCTTTTATTTTGGCAACTTCAACATACCATCACGACATACTTACACAACCAATACAAAACTATGCCGGTAATAATGGTTGGGCTTTAATAGATTGCGGCCCTGATCAAGAAGATGAAAAAGCAACCCCTGAGTTTTGGAAGAGAGCTGTTGGCGTACTAGAGAGAAAGCTAGATTAAAACCTTTTTATTCTATTCCTAATTATCAAACAGAGATTTTCCAAGAAGATTGCACTGCACACCAAAACAGCTCACCCTGACATCTTTATTATTATGCTTTCCAACCATGACTGAAAAACCCAGAATTTGGTTTGGTGCTTTTTCCTGCATTTCTTTGAATAAATTATAAAGTTGTTTCGGCACAATGTGAACAAAATAGCTGTTCATCCTGTTGTCTTCAACCACAATGAAATGCTCGTCTTTTTCTGTTTCGCCAACATCCAGGGAAAACTCGTTGTTTTGAACTTTCTTGACAATTTCAGAATAAATTCGCATGTATCTCTCCTTGTTTTCCACATTGACTTGTGAAAGTTTGTCCCATATCTTCATATTGACTCCTATACTACTTTTAGAATATTTTTAACACTGACTTCAGAGAGGGATTCGATTGGAATCCGTTTGCTCGCTTCTAGAAACTCTATTCCTAATATGTTATTATCTTTGTCTAGATCTATGATTGTAAAATCATCGATTTTCTTGTTTTTTGCAAACTCTCCTTTTCTAATCTTAATGTATACAGCATCCGCGTCTTTATCATAGTTTATTTCCATCTTACACCCAATATACTGTTATTATCTTTATAATATTTTCTATTTTCTCGCAGCATACTTCAATATTGCCTCTTTCTAATTTCTTGCGAGAATATAATTTATTGTGTTTTTTATTAATCAAATCAGGATAATTGATAGCTTCTCTAATATCTTCTTTAGTTATTTTTCTTTTCTTTATTCTTTGTTCAGAATGCCTTGTAAATATAATTTTCATTAAATAATTATAGGAAATTATTGTTTTTATTCGTTCCCTTGATATTTTTAGAATATTTCTATTAAAATTCCAGCAAACTCCTATTTCCAAGATAATTCCGTTCTTTATCCATGCCGTCCCAGTGGTGGAATTTCTTTGGCACGTTTTTCAGGAACAGTTTAAGGTTTCTTCTTTTCTCAATGTATTGGGAGTCGTAGAATTCGTTCCATAAGTTTTCATCATTGCTAAGTTCGCTCAAGATGGAGTCTTTTTTCTTTTTCCTTTCAAGGCTAGCAATAACAACATCCATCTTTCTTTTGTCTTTCCAGATTCTTCCTTTTTCGCAGACAAAACAGCCTCTTTTGCTCTCTATCACAATAGAATACATTGGGAATCTGTTGTAGAACCATCGCACCAAGAGATCCTCTATCCTGTGTTCCGGTTCAATAGAAGCAGACAGGATCCCTCTTTTGTTTATCTGGAAACGGGTGAATGATTTTGCTTTGTGCAGGCAGTTGCCGACTGCCCTTCTCATGTTATAGTATTTCCGCGCTTCTTTTGTTGTGCATGATTTGATCTCTGCCTCTGACTGTCTGCTTAATTCCGCTAAAAGCTGCGGATCAAAATCCTTATGTCTGTCTATGAGCATTTAAATCACCTAAAACCATTTTTTCAAGCTTGCCTGTGTTTTTCCGCCAACCTTGATGAAGGGCTTGGCCCTTTTCAAAACAACACCCAGATTATGCAGCTCTTCATAATTCAGGATCTGTTTTTTTCTTTTCCTGTACATCGTGATTCTTGTCGCGCTCTGCGGGCCGATGCCCGGCACCCTGATCAATTCTTCATAACTTGCCTTGTTCACATTGACAGGCTCTGTGATTGTCATATGCGCGAGCGCGACCTTTGGGTCATAACGCGGAAGCATGCCCTCGCTCATCACAGGCATGAACTCCTTCAGTTTCATGCCATATTTTCTGAGCATGAAATCGATATTGAACAGACGATGCTCCCGATGCAGGCTTGCTCTTGCCTTGCTCTCGAACGGAGTCCCTTTCACAGGAATGAACGCGCTGTAATAACCTCTTTTCAGTTCCATATTCTTGTATTCCCAATCCATCATCCTTAAGATCTCAAAATCAGTGGCATCTGTTCCACCGACAACGACCTGTGTAGTCTGTCCTGCAGCCAGTATCTGGTTGCTTTGTGTTCTCTTACTTATCAGGCCTCTGACCCATCTCTGCCTTCTCAAGATGTCTATCTTAAAGTCTTTGACACTGCTTATCTCTGACAATCGTGATTTGTTAGGAGCTTCCAGATTGACGCTCATCCTGTCTGAGAATTCGCTTGCCTGCTTTATCAGCTCATAGCTCGTGCCAGGCAGAACTTTAAAGTGAATATAGCCCTTGAACTTGTACTTGTTCCTTATCAGGTTTATAGCTTCTATCATATTCTGTGTTGTATGGTCAGGATCCTTCATCACACCGCTTGAAAGAAACAGGCCTTCAACATAATTCTTGACATACAAAGACATGAAAGTCTTTGCCAGTTCATCAGGAGAAAACGTTGCTCTCTGTGCTTCTTTCTTGTTCTCAGGATTGTTTGTGCAGTACTTGCAGTCGTGCGTGCAGACGTTAGTCAAAAGTGTCTTGTACAAGGAAATACACCTGCCGTCAGGGCCGAAACTGTGGCATATGCCGCACGCAGCAGCATCGCCTATCCTGTCCTTTGCTACAATCTTTCTGCTGCTCGCAGAGCTGGCGCAATTATCAAACTTGGCAGCCTGCCCCAATAACCTGACTTTCTGCAAAACACCCATATATTTAGAAATTGTAATTTTCTTAATAAGCTCTGTGAGCCGTTGTCCAGTGAC
>WJKV01000105.1 GCA_014728875.1 Candidatus Woesearchaeota archaeon
CTTCTTATGTTTCTTATATAAGTCATGCTGCTGCTTGGCAGGTTATAGAAACGGATCTTGATTTTCTTGTCTATGTCGAATTTTCCTACTGCGAGCTCTGCAGCCTTTATTACATCGTCTGGTTTGCTCAATAATAATTCTGCAAGCTCTATGTTGAATTTTGCAAGCTTTGAGAAATCTATGTTTAGGCTTTGGTTGTCTTTCCTGGCTGCCTCTAAAAGAGCCACCTTGGCATTGGATTCAATAAAATCTTGAAATAGTTCTATCTGAGTGCTGGCATCCATTTTCTGCAGGAGTAAAAAAGAGGAAAAATAAAAATCTATTTGATTTCCTTAAGCTTCTTTATAAGCTTCTGGACAGCGTCCTCTACTTCTGCCTTGCTCTTAGTTCCAGTACATACTATCTGTCCATTGGTGAACAGCAAGAAAGTCGCATGTGTCCCTTTTAGTTTATAAACAAGACCAGGGAACTGTTCTGGTTCGTATTCAGTGTTCTCTAACTTGATCGCAAGCGTATTCAGATTTATCTCCATGCCTATATCGCCGCTGGCAACCATGTTCTGCACCTGATACTGAGGTTTGCTCTTGATATTCACGCCTATCTTTTTCAATGCCTCTACAATCTTTCCCATTGCCTGCTCGACCTTTTCCATGTTCTTTGCACCAGTGCATACTATCTTGCCGCTGTTGAATATCAATGCACTAGTCTTAGGCTCTCTTATTCTTAGAACAAGTCCTGGGAATTGTTCAGGATTGTATTCTGTGTTCGGCAAAGTCGCAGCCATCTTTTCTAAAGGAATCTTGTCTTGATCGACCTGTCCGCTCACTACAATGTTGACTATCTCTATCTTTTTTGGTTTAGCTTCTTTTGTTTTGCTAACAGTTGTTTTTTTCTTTGCTTTAGCTTTGGCCATTATCGCCACCCCCAAATAATGTGAGATATTTAAAGGAAATATCTTTTTATTTATAAATGTTTTTAAATCAGTACAGTCTGGAAAATATATTCTAAAGAACATATAACCTTTATTTCGTCTGGAAATTAAGATGTTTTCTATACTAAATATGCACTTTTTGCTTGTTTTTCAGCCTTGTTTAGTAATCTGCTTCCATAAGAAACAAAGGAGGGCTATCATGAACAAAAGAGCTTGTTGCCTGCTTATTTTCTATATTGAAAATAATTATGCGCTGTATGAGAAGATACATAAGTTTTATATAAGAGGTATTTAACAATTGTTAAATATGGGAAAAACACCGCAAGAAATCGAAGTATGGTATGTTCTGCCTGCAGTCAGGAGAGAGCTTGCAGTCCAGCTGAAAAGGAATGGGAAAAGCCAGAAAGAGATAGCAGAGCTGCTGGGTATCACAAACGCAGCTGTATCCCAGTATCTTAAAGATAAAAGGGGATGCGATTTTCAGTTTGATGATCTTGTTTTAAATAGAATCAAAAAAAGCGTTTCCAATATAACCAGGCACCCTGAAGATCTTTTTGGCGAGCTAAAGGCTATAACTAATCTCATACAAAAGACAGGGTTTTTATGCAAACTGCACCAAAAATACGGCCATGAGAGACCCGGGTGCAGATCATGTTTTGTTATAAATGTATGATCCTTAAAAAATGGAAAAAAGAATCTATCTGGACAACGGAGCAACAACACAGGTTGATCCTGCTGTGTTAGATGCAATGCTGCCTTTCTTTTGTAAGAAATATGGCAATGTGAGCAGTCTGCATTCCTTTGGAAAAGAAGCTAGACACTCTGTTGAAAAAAACAGGAAGGTGATTGCAGAAAGCATCAATGCAGAGCCAGAAGAAATTATTTTCACAAGCGGAGGAACAGAATCTGATAACCTTGCAATAAAAGGCATTGCAGTTTATATGCGGGACAAGGGAAAAAATCACATCATAACTACTAAGATTGAGCATCCGGCTGTCTTGAATGTCTGCAAGGTTCTAGAGAGAAAAGGAATAAGTGTGACATATCTGGATGTTGATCCAGAAGGTTTCATTGATTTAAAAGAACTGGAACAAAAGATTACAGAAAAAACCTCTTTGGTTTCAATCATCCATGCTAACAACGAGATAGGCACAATTCAAGATATGAAAAAAATAGGGGAGATCTGCAGGAAGAAAAAAGTTTTGTTTCATACAGATGCTGTGCAGTCCTTTACCAAGGTTCCTATCGATGTGAAGAAGATGAAGATAGACCTGCTTTCATTATCGGGCCACAAGATACACGGACCCAAAGGCACAGGTGTTCTGTACGTGAAAAAGGATTTGAGCATCGAGCCTCTGTTGCACGGGGGCGGGCAGGAAAACGGCAAGAGAGCAGGCACAGAGAATGCCTCAGGAATAATTGGATTCGGCAAGGCAGTCGAGCTCGCATCAGACAAAACCCATGTCAAGAAGATGACAAGGCTGAGAGATTATTTTATCGGCAGGATTGAAAAAGAGATTCCTGACACTAAACTGAACGGCCCTGAGGGCAGCAAGAGGTTATGCAATAATATAAATATGAGTTTCAAATATGTGGAAGGTGAAAGTATACTGCTGCATTTGGACAATTACGGGATCGCGGTCAGCACAGGAAGCGCGTGCAGCCAGCTCAATCTCAGGCCCAGCCATGTGCTGGAAGCGCTTGATTTGCCTGATGAATTTGTCCACGGAACAATAAGATTCACTATCAGCAGATTCACAACAAAAGCGGAACTGGATTATGCTGCTGAAAAACTCAAGGACATAATTAAAAAATTGCGGAAGATAAGTCCGCTCGCAAAATAAAATGGAATATTCAGAAAAAGTAAAAAAACACTTCTTGAATCCGAGCAATCTGGGGAAGATAGAAGCAGAAGGACTTGGACAAGGGGAAGAACTGGTGACTGGCGAAGTAGGAAATCCCGCATGCGGCGATCTGATGAAAATTTATGTTCGGATTAAAAATAACAAAATAATCGGCTGCAAAGTAGAGACTTTTGGCTGTGCAGCAGCGATTGCATGCAGCAGCGTCACCACAGAACTTGCAATAGGAAAAACAATAGAAGAAGCAAAAGAGTTGACAAGGGAACGGATTGTGCAGGAATTAGATGGACTGCCTCCGCTGAAACTTCATTGTTCAAATCTTGCAGTTGACGCGCTGAAAAAGGCGCTTGAAAATTATGAAAAAGGGATCAATGTTATTAAGAAGTAAAGAATATCTATATAATAAAACAAATATAACAATAAAAAAAGAGGCAATGAAATGGACTTTACAATCTTCAGTATTATCGGCATATTGGGTCTGATTCTTATCGCAGTAAGCTGGGTGCCTGAGACATTAAGGACAATAAAGACTAGGAAAAGCGGTCTGGAATGGCATTTTAATCTGATTTACGTGATAGGAAGCTTTTGCTTGATAGTTTACAGTGTTTATATCTGGGATTACATCTTCATGGCTCTGAACGCTGCTGCTTTTGTGCTTAGTTCGATCAATCTGTTCTATACGCTCTTTTACGGATAAGTTTTATATTCTATGGCTGGCTATCTGTCAAGTATGGCTTTTATAATAAGATATGCCGAGATAGGACTGAAAGGGAAAAACAGGAATATTTTCGAGAACAAGCTGATCAGAAATATCAAAAAACAGCTTCCGGGAAGCATTATCATCAAACATTTCGGCCGGTTCTATTTGTATAACAATCAGTCCAGTGAAGATCAAACAATCAAGAAATTGAAGACTGTGTTTGGGATCGCCAGTTTCTCTCCTGCAGTAGAATGCGAGCCTGACATGCAGGAAATAAAAGAAGTCGTGCTTAAGTTTGTCGATGATGAGACCGCGAAAAAAATGATAAAGACTTTCAGGATTACAGTGAACAGGATAGAAAAGAAACTGAAAAGCAGCAACGAGCTTGCCAGAGAGCTCGGTGCATTTGTAGTGGAAAATACAGGACTGAATGTCAGTCTTAAGGAATTCGACCTGAATGTTGGTGTGGAAGTATCGGATAAAATTTACATATACAAGGAAAGGATGGAAGGCCTTGGCGGGCTGCCTGTAGGATCAGAAGGAAGGGTTTTCGGTCTTCTAGAAGATAAGAACAGCGCGACAGCCTGTTTTCTGGCGATGAAAAGAGGATGCGAAATAATGCCTGTTGTATTTGATGAAAAAGGTATAAAGAAAATGCAAATTTTTGTCGACAACCTCCAGGATTTCAGCCCGAAAAAATTGCATCTGGAATGCATTGATGAGCGAAATCTGAAAAAACAGGCTGAAAAAAACAGGATCCGTGCCATAATAGTCAACGATCAGGTTGACAGCATCAGGGAAGATTACAATATCACTACTTTAAGGCCTTTGATAGGCATCGCAAAGAACGAGATTAAAGAGATTCTAGAACTGATAGAACAAAATTAACAGAATCATGATGTTGATAGCTTGATGATCTCTTCTGCGATTGTTCTTGTTAATTTGTCTGCAGTATCTTTTTGCGAAGGAAGATAATCTTCTGCATAGAACGGTTCGCTGAAACGAACATCGACTCCGTGGGAGAAATAATCAATGTATGCAGGCACCATCGCAATGTTCTTCTTTTTCTTCTTTGCCAGGCCGAGCAGAAATCTGGTCATGCC
>WJKV01000106.1 GCA_014728875.1 Candidatus Woesearchaeota archaeon
ATATAGATGATCCTGAAAGGGCGATAAAAGAAGCATTAAGAGTTGTTAAAAAAGATGGGAAAATTGTAATTAGTGTTCCGAAAGGTGCAAAAATACAAGCAGAAGGGCACAAATTGTTCTATACTCCAGAATCATTAGTGTCTTTGTTATCAAAATATAGTGATATTGTTGAATTCAGAAATGCGCCTGGCGTTAATAGGCACATGCACGTAGTTATTAGAAAGACTAGAGAACCTGATCAATATGATAAGAGAAAAACAATATATGGAGTCACATTAGGTGAATTAAAGAAATTAAACAGGTCTGAACTAGAAAAAATGATTTCTGCGCTTCCGTCTGCTAAAGATAAGGTGGCTGGATTGGATTCATTAAATGGCACATTGCCTTCATTAGGAAAAGATATACATGAAATTAAAGGTATAAAATTAAGAGAAGCTTTGATGGACTACAAAGTTTCAACTATTGGAGTAAAAGGCAGACCTATACACAGAGGCTCTGCTTATGATCCAAGAGATTTGACATTAGAACAAGTTGAAAAAATAAGGGATTACAATATTATTTATGGTTTGGCGAGAAGGATGAAGATTGTAGGAAGAAGCAAATTAAATAAACAAGAGCTAAAAAGAAGCGTTTTGAAATGCCTTAGATGTTATAAAAGCAAATAAATCTGGTCTTTTTAAATAAAAAGATTTTTATACCAGTAGTCCTCTTTATGTTGTATGTCACAGTTTAGCTTTGTAGAAGCGATAAGGAGGTTGAATGAGATAGGTATGCTAGACCTAATCCTGCCTTTCTTACTGTTCTTCACGATCATTTTCGCGGCACTGCAGAAGACCATGATTCTTGCCAGGAAAAGTAAGGATGGCGGTTATGAGAATGCAGAAGAGGTCAAGAAATATAACATTGTGATAGCTCTGGTCATTGCATGTTTGGTGGTCATACCTCACATTGTGTTCAATGACGGCGACTTGACAAACGGCAAATTGGGCGGGCCATTGATGGGCATGCCGAATGTTGTTGAAATCATAAACAACAGCCTTCCTTCTGTAGCTGTATGGGTTGTTGCGATTCTTATGCTTTTGCTTCTTGTTGGATTGTTCGGACTTGATGATGCTTTCGGAAGTAATACATGGAAGAAATGGATAGTGGCTATCGCAGTCATAGTTGTTGTCTATATCTTTATTTCTGCAGCAGGCTATCTGCAGAACCTGCCGAGAAGCTTGTACTTTTTGCAGGATCCGGTAAATCAGGCAGTCCTGTTGATTCTATTGATATTTGGTATCATCATCTGGTTCATTGTTGGCGGCAGAGGGCCCGCGCCAACCACATCTACCTGATTCTGACCAAAACTTTAAAAACCATATAATAGTTCTAGCTGTACATGGCTGTCAGAAAATTAATATGCAGTGTTGTAGGACACGTCGACCATGGAAAGTCAAGCATCTTAGATAAGATCAGAGGGACGTCTGTTGTTGCAGGCGAAGCAGGCGCTATCACGCAGGCAATAGGCGCTTCTATCATTCCTTTAAAGGTCCTGAAGAAAGTATGCGGCGATCTATTAAAACAGCTGAAGATGGAGCTCACTATTCCTGGCTTGCTGTTCATCGACACTCCTGGCCATGCAGCTTTCACTAACTTGAGAAAGAGAGGAGGGAGCCTGGCAGACATCGCTGTCCTTGTGGTCGATATCAATGAGGGTCTGATGCCGCAGACAATGGAAAGCATCGAGATACTGAAAGCGCACAAAACACCTTTTGTGATCGCCGCGAACAAGATAGACAAGATAAGCGGCTGGGAGAGCAATAAGAATAAGAGCCTGATGGCCAACATCAACAGCCTGCAGGAGCATACAAGAAACAAGCTGGACAGGAAAATCTATGAGCTTGTCGAAAAGTTCTATAACCTGGGTTTCCAGGCAGAACGGTTCGACAGGGTGGAGGATTATACAAAAGAACTTGCCATTGTTCCTGTCAGTGCTTTGACAGGCGACGGCATCCCTGAATTGTTGATGGTCATTGTAGGCCTGGCGCAGAAATTCCTTGAAAAAGGACTTGATATTGATACAGAAGGTCCTGCAAAAGGCGTCATCCTGGAAGTAAAGGAAACAAAGGGTCTGGGGACCACTTTGGATGTCATTCTTTTTGACGGAACACTGAGGAAGAATGATACTATAGTCATAGGAGGGCTGGAAAAACCGATAATCGCGAAAGTGAGAGCTTTACTAGAGCCTGCGCCGCTGGCTGAGATGATGGAGAAAAAGACTAAATTTGTCCAGATCAAAGAGGCGGCTGCTGCGACAGGCGTAAAGATAAGCGCGCCGGGAATAGATAATGCAATCGCAGGCATGCCTATCCGCTCCTGCAAGCCAGAAGACAC
This sequence comes from Candidatus Woesearchaeota archaeon, assembly GCA_014728875.1. Classification (GTDB taxonomy): domain Archaea; phylum Nanobdellota; class Nanobdellia; order Woesearchaeales; family WJKV01; genus WJKV01. Next base: position 2,377 of record WJKV01000106.1, read on the forward strand.
AGAAAAAGTAGGGCAGGAACTGCAGGAACAGGTAGAAGAAGTCATTGTCGAGGTTGACCAGGAGGGCCTTATTCTGAAGGCTGACACGCTTGGAAGCCTGGAAGCGATGATCACCATGTTCAGGCAGAAGAACATTCCGATAAGGAAAGCGACTATCGGCGATATTACAAAAAAAGATGTTCTGCTTGCAGTGAGCAATAAAGAAACAGATCCGCTGAGCGCCTGCATCTTAGGTTTTAATGTTGCTGTCTCCCAGGAAGTATTAGGATATGCAAAAGAGCAGGGCATCAGGATCATTGACAGCCAGGTCATCTATAATTTATTGAATGAATACGAGAAATGGGCAGCAGAAGAAAAAAGAAAGATAGAAGCAAAAGTCCTTGATACAGTAACAAGACCGTTCAAGATACAATTATTAAAGGGCTATGTCTTCAGGCAGAACAATCCTGCTGTCGTTGGCGTGGAGATCCTTGGAGGTACTGCAAAATCAGGCGTCGCTGTGATGAAAGAAGACGGCACAACCCTGGTGCCTATCAAATCCATGCAGAAGGAGCAGGAAACAATAAGCGAGGCAAAGAAAGGCGACCAGGTCGCAATGTCATTCAGCGGATTAACCATCGGCAGGCAGATAGAAGAAGAAGAAATCTTGTACAGCGACATTCCTGAAGAGGATTTCAAGAAACTGAAAGAGTATAAAGAATATCTGCAGCCAGAAGAGAAAGTCATACTTAGAGAGATCGCGCAGATCAAAAGAGCAAAAAGCCCTATGTGGGGGATCTGATGGCTGAACTGCAGGTTCTCAATACAAGAAAAGTCAAGCAGTTCAAGAAAATCATTCTAGAGCAGTGGGGTGTCGATTTTGATGATTCTTATCTGGTGCTGTGGCGTCCGGACGGCAGCACTTACATAGTCAACAAAGAGATCAAAAAGATAGATCTGAGCAAATTAAGGATAAAAAATCTTGGTCTGTTTTTTGCAGAATGGAGCAGGAAGGATTTCTGCTTGTCTATCGAAGGCAGCCAGATCATCGGACCTAAAGCAAAAAGGAATGTAATAGAATTTGACAAGAAACAGGCAGAAGAATGGCTTCTGGGGCAGGACGCGGAATTGACAGAGAAACAGCTGACAGAAACAAAAGGCTGTTTTATTGTGAAATATAAGAAAGACTTTCTGGGCAGCGGCAAGATAAAAAATAAAGTCTTGCAGAATTCTGTACCTAAAACAAGAAGGATAGGCAGCATTGTTTAATGGCAAGGTTTTTATAATATTAAATTCATTTGAATCAGTAACAGAGGTAGTAAAATGAAAGACTTATGGGATCCGTTCGAGGAGATGAAGAAGTTCAGGGAAAAGATGGACAGGATGATGGAAGATTTCTGGTCAAAAGAAAGAAGCTTGATGAAGAATATGGGCGTGAAGGAACTTTCTGTTGACATAGAAGACAAGAAGAACCAAATAGAGATTAATGCGGACCTGCCGGGCATGGATAAAAAAGACATAGACGTGACAGTCGAGAAGGACAGGGTCGAGATAAAGGCAAAGAAAAAGAAAGAGACAAAAGAAAAGAAAAAAAACTATTACAGGCAGGAAAGGGCATACAGCGGTTTCTACAGGGCGTTCTCACTGCCTGCTGTCGTGAACCCGGACAAGGCAAAGTCCTCTTTCAAGAACGGTGTCCTGAAGATAACCCTGCCGAAGACAAAATCACTGCCAAAGAAATCAAAGAAGCTGGCAATCAAATAATTTATTTTTCTTAATTTTTTACCGAAACGATTAAATAAAGGCCTGAAAAGATTTTTGAAGAAGAATTAATTGTTTTATTTCTTGATATAAGCAAAGTATAACATGATTATTCCTACAACAGCAATTACTATTCCTAAGAAAGGTATGGAGAATAGCAGAAAGATTCCGAGCAGTAGTATTATAGGAGCGCTAATCTTCCAGACAGCTCTAACTATGAAATCTCCATAAGCAGTATCAACAGAAAGGGGTTTTTCTTTTTTATCATTATCTCGTTTTGAACCATTAATTTCTTTTTGGACTTTCTTGACTTTAGAGGCTTTGATTTCTGGAAAATTAAAGCCTTTAAATTTGCAATTATTACATATGTAGTTTGTAGGAAGACCGATTACTGGCTGCAAGGGATTTGATTTATCCATACAAACATCAGGAGATTTGCATTTTGGACAGATCATGACATATTGTTCTTTTTCATTTTTAGTTCTTTTTTTTGCCATATTGCATAAATACCCGGTTTGTTTATAAAATTTATACTAACTTTAAGCTTTCCAGATTTCATCTCCGACGTAATGTATCATCTTGATGACTTTTCCCTTGTCCATCTGTTTCAGTTCTTGTCCTGAGAATAGCGCGATTCCGATCGCGAGCGGTTTTCTGTTGTTTTCATCGGCGATTACTATTATTTCGTCCTTTTCTATTTCTGGATCAAAATCTACGATTCCTGGCCTCATTATGTCTGCGCCTTTTGCAACAAAGGGGACTGCAGGCATGTCGACAATTATCTGTTTGAGTTTTAGGTCCTGGTTTAGAATGTTTTTCAGTGTGGGGAACAGCCTTCCTTCCTGTTCGAAAAAGACCGGCTGTTTGTTCTTATAATAGATGTTGTCTTTTACTTCCACTTCATCTTTCTTGCCGAAGAAATCAGGTATTCCGAATGCTTGTTCTATTCGTGCATTTAGCTGTCTTGTCTCTTTCTTCCTTATGAACATTCTACAGCATCTCTTCTATTGCGCCAGAATTTTTTTCTTTATTTTTACTGGGTTTCTTTGCTGCTTCTTTTGCCTGTTTTTCCAGATCTATTCCGAACTCTTTCAATGCATTGATGTGCATCTGCATCAGCTGCTCTACTATCTGCAGCAGACGCAGCAGCTCTTGCCTCTCTTTTGCCAATGTTGATAAGCTTCCTTTATGGATTCCGATCTGTTCTTCTTTGCTTGCGCCTTTTGTTTTGTTATTATTTTTCTTTGCTGTCTTTTTTGCCATACTTAACACCCCATTATTTCAGCCTTTTCTTCTCAGCCTGAGAAAGATCCTCTTCATGTTTCAATCTTTCTTCATGGGCTTCTGCGATCTTTATGAAATTCGCACCACTCATTCCGCATTTAGGACATCTTTGGGGAGGAAGGTCTCCCTCATAGACGTATCCGCAGACTTTGCATTGCCATTTAGCTGCCATTATTAACTTATATTTGAATTATATCTATATAAACCTTTTCACCACAAATCATTTAAACAGCAGTATAATTCTTTATGGTATGGGGCCTTGGGTTAAGAAATATCAGCCTAGTAGTCTGAATGATGTTTATGGTCAAGCTAGAGCTGTCTCCCAGATAAGAAAATTCCTCAGTGATTTCAAAAAGCAGAAGAAAAAAGCGCTTCTCCTGCACGGGCCTGCAGGCAGCGGAAAGACCTGTTCTGTGCTCGCAGCTGCAAAAGAGCTCGGCTATGAACTGTACGAGATAAATGCGAGCGACAACAGGAACAAGGATGCGATTCTTGAACTGGTCGGGAACGCACTTAAACAGCAGAGCCTGTTTGCTGCAAACAAGCTGATACTGATAGATGACGTCGACGGATTGAGCGGGACAAAAGACAGGGGCGGTGCGGCCACTCTTGCGAAACTGATAAAGAAAAGCAAGTTTCCTATAATAATGACTGCGAATGACGCCTATTCTGGCAAGCTGAAGGCTGTGAAGAAGGAAGCTGCTGTTGTTTCTTTCAATTCTCTGGGCGCAGATGATGTTTACAGAGTCCTGGAGGATATATGCAAGAAAGAGAATATAGAATATAGTGAAGATGCATTGATGTCTCTGGCAAAAAAAGCACAGGGCGATCTCAGGGGAGCTGTGAATGACATCGAGACCTTGTGCAGGAACACAAAAGAACTGAATAAAGACAATGTCATTGAACTGAGCGAGAGAGAAAAGAAAAAAAGCATTCTGAATGCATTGAGTATCATCTTCAAGGGAAAGAACGCAGAAAAGGCAAAAGAAGCCTTTGACAGCGTTGACCTGAATGTCGATGAGATCATATTATGGATAGAGGAAAATCTTCCAAAAGAATATTCTTACGATGATCTTGGAAGGGCATTCGAATGCATGAGCCGGGCAGATGTCTTTATGGGCCGGATCAGAAGATGGCAGTACTGGAGATTCCTTGTATATGTAATTTCCTTGATAAGTTCAGGGGTGAGTGTCGCAAAAGAAAAAGCTTACAGGCAGTTCGTTTCCTACCAAAGGAGCAGCAGAATCCTCAAGATGTGGATTGCAAAGCAGAAGCACGCCAAAAGAAAAGCCATCGCAGCGAAACTGGCAGCGAAAACACACTGCAGCATCAAGACCGCGTTCGAGCACATCCCTTACCTGGTCCCTGTATTCAAACAGAAAAATGCAGCACAGATAATAGACTGGCTCGACCTTGACAAAGAAGAAGTTGAATGGCTGCAGAGATAATTATACTGCTCTTTGATTATTATTTGTCGATAAATATTTAAATGGCCTGCTGTTCTGTAGCCTTATGGGAGAGAATGAATACACCAAGGAATTGATTGCATTTATGCAGGAAACCGGTTTTGTCTGGGGGCCCAGTCCTGAGATCTACGGAGGGCTGGCAGGCTTTTACACATACGGGCCTCTCGGCAAACTGTTGAAGAATAATGTAGAGAATGCAATAAGAAAGACTTTCATAGAGAACGGGCTGTGGGAAGTTGAGTGCCCGATAATTGCGCAGGAAAAGATATGGGAGGCGAGCGGCCATCTCACGAGCTTCAGCGATCCTTTGATCTTTTGCACCAAATGCAATGGAGAGTACAGGGTTTCTTTGCTCATCGAGGAAGCAAAGCCAGAGCTGGAAATAGGAGGACTGCCTAATGATGTCTTGCTAAAGCTCATTGAAGAGCATAATATTGTATGTCCCAAATGCAAGGGAAAACTTGGAAGTGAAATAACACAGCACAATCTGATGATGCAGACAAAGGTCGGGACCGACACTGTCGCTTACAACAGGCCGGAAACTGCAACTACAACATATCTTCCATTCTTAAGATACAGTGAATTTTTCAGGAAAAAGGTTCCTTTCGGCATATTCCAGATAGGAAAGGCCTTCAGGAACGAGATAAGTCCGAGACAGCACATGCTCAGGATGCGGGAATTCACGCAGGCAGAAGGACAGCTGTTCTTGTACGCGCACCAGAAATACGAATTTGAACACTTCGATTCTGTTGCAGAAGAAAGACTTCCATTGTGGCCCCATAAAAATCAGAAAGAAAAACTGCCTGTCGAGCAAATCTCATTGAGGGATGCTGTTGAAAAAAACATATTGAAGAATCAGGCTTATGCGTGGACATTGAATCTCACCTACAAACAGTTCTTAGGTATGGGAATACCTGCAGAATTGATCCGGTTCAGGCAGCATTCTCCTGAAGAGCTGATTTTCTATGCAGAGGATGCATGGGATGTCGAAGTGAAGCTCAAGAGCTTTGGCTGGACAGAACTTTGCGGTGTGCACGACAGGAAGGATTACGACCTTAAACAGCACAGCAAGTTCTCAGGGCAGAAACTGGAGATATTTGACGGGGAAACAAAAGAAAAACTGGTGCCTCACATTCTAGAGATTGCATTCGGAAGCGACAGGCCTACTTATGCGCTGCTGGACATCTTTTATGACCCGAGCGACAAGGAAAGAAAAGTATTGAGGCTGCCCCATATTCTGTCTCCCATAAAGGTTGCTGTCTTTCCTCTGGTCAACAAGGAAAACCTGCCGGAAATCGCAGAGAAGATATGCCAGGACCTGAAAGAATTTGTTTGTATTTATGACAAGGCAGGAAGCGTGGGCAGGAGGTACAGCAGGAATGACATGAGAGGTACTGCTTTTTGCGTGACTGTTGATTTTGACACTTTGGAAAATAAGGATGTCACTGTAAGGGACAGGGACTCGCACGAGCAAGTAAGAATAAAGATAAGCGAACTGAAAGAGACCCTGCGCAAGCTCATACATGGAGAGATAAAGTTCAAGGATTTGAAAAAATAAGATGGTGAACAAGATACTGATTGAAATTGCTGTCATTGCAATCATCTTAGGCATGTTCATCTTGATCTTTTCTTATATGGGTTCTGACCTGACGAATGCGACAACAGCCATACTTGTTGATGTGAACGAATATTCTCCTGAAACCGTCACTTTTTCTTTAAATGATAAAGTCCTGACAATGAAAGAGCTGGAAAAC
>WJKV01000107.1 GCA_014728875.1 Candidatus Woesearchaeota archaeon
AGCGAGATTCGGCAATTTTCCTTCCTTGACCCATCTAAAGATAAGGGATGGTTCTGCGCCATCAATACCGAGAATCAAGACTTTTTGTTTATTCATTTCCCAAGACTCCAAATAGTTTTTTAAGCATTCTAAACCCATGCATTAATACATATTTTAAACCATGTCTCTCTAGTTTTTTGATAATGTTTTTAGAAGACGCATTCCTTTTAAAGTTCAGGCGGGCAATTTTTGTATGGTAGTATTTTAATGCTGAAAAGTATTCTTTTCTATCCTTAAATTTCGTCATGGCTAATCCAGAAGCTTTAATACAGTCTTCAAAGCTGTCGTTTTGTATGAAACCTGCGTTTTTTGCTGCATTATATAACTGAGTTGTCGGATAAATTGTTGTTATTAGGGGCGGCGCTATCGGAATGTCTAATTTTTTCATGACTTTTAAATTACGTTTAATAGTTTCCCAAGAATCCCCTGGCAAACCTAGCTGGGTTGCCATACAAGGAAAGACATCATACCTTTCACACCATTTAGCTACTTTATTTATCTTTTTAATATCGATAAACTTTTTTATTGTTTTTTGTATGGCGGGAATTAATGACTCTATACCGAACAAGATATTAATGCAACCCGCTTCTGCCATCAATTTGATCAGTGCTTCATCGACAATTTCTATCCTAGTTTCTGCGTCCCAAGTCAACTTATATTTTCTCTTTTTTAACTCCCTGCAGAGGTCTATAATTCTTTGTTTATCTGTTGTGAAATTATCATCATAGAATGAAATGTGCTCGACCTTATATTGTTTATATAGTAAATCTATTTCTTTCATAATATCCTTGATACTCCTCGTTCTGAATTTGTTTCCCATAAATTTCTTAAAGCAATAAATGCATTGGAAAAGGCACCCCCTGCTACTCATCAAGATCGTGCTTCTCACATTGCTATTCTTCTTACGATAGAACAAATATTTATCCATTTCTAGAACATGGTAGCCTGGATAAGAAAGTTTATCTAACTCTAACAATAGTTGCCTTTCTTTATTGTGTTTAATTTTATTGTTTTCCTTAAACGAGATGCCGTCTATTTTCCTTAGAGTTTTGTTTTTTAGTAATGTTTTGATTAATTCAACAGAAATCATTTCTGGTTCGCCCCTGACTATAACATCAAGATCTGGACTGTATTGGAAAATCAAATTTGGCAAGACTGTTCCATGAGGCCCTATTAAGATTACTTTTGATTTGGGCAAGATTTTTTTTGTTAATTTTATTAATCTTCTATGGATAGAGAGCCTTTCATCTCTTAGTGCAAAACACCTGTATTGTTCGTATAGTTCAGAAGTCAATAAAACAACTTTTGGGTCATATTCTTTTAAAAAACTTTCAATTTGCTCAAAAGAATATCTATTAATATTCGCATCTATTAGCTTGAAATTTATCTTTTCTTTTTCAAGAATTTTACAGATCCAAGCCATGTCCAATGGAGGATACATCCTATTAGAACCGCCGCCTATTATCCATTTTTGCTTGCCTAATGGAAATTTAGGATTGAGAAGCAAAACATCTGCCATTTTGATCTATTTAAATTCGAGCTGTTTATAAACCTTATGGACAGCAAATATTGTTTAAAGAGAAAAAGAGAAAAATCAATAAAATTCATGCTTTCTTTCTTGCTCAGGCTCTTCTTCTTTTGATTTGCCTCTTCTGAAAGCCACGATCAATGCAATCATTATAAGCACGACGATGACGATTCCCAGCAGGATCTCAAGCATCTTCACTGTAGGGCTCTTTGTCTTCTTGGCTGTTGTTGTTGCTGCTCCTTCTGTACCCTCTACAGCAGGTTGTCCGTCTATGTTGATTGACAAAGTGGCCTGCTTGATGGTCTCGTCGCCAGCCTTGAAACTCAATGTGAACAGTTTCTGGCCGCTGGATCCTTCGACAGGAGTTATGTCAACAAAAGTAGCAACAGATTCCCCTGCGTCCACTGTCAAGACAGGCGATGGTGTAACCAAGAAGTTTCCCCATTCTCCTGTTCCTTCGACAAAGATAGAGTAAATTTTTGATTCTGCTCCAAGATTTGTGATTGAAACAGGATAGGTTGCCTTCTGTCCTGGCTGTGTAGTCTGACTTGCAGCACCGATTGAGATGAAAGTCATCTCTTGCTTTTTATCAGCTGTCTTTTCGCATCTGTCGCCTTCTGTGACAGTAATCTGTCTTGTTGTCTCTTCTGCAAAAGGACCGTATCCCACTTTCAAAATTGCATCATATTCCTTAGGCTCTGCACAGTCAGGTATCCTGACGAACAGTTCCTGGCTGATGGCAGCTGCACCTGACTCTATATAGCTGATAAAGTCTGACTGGCTGATCTTCAGTTCAGGTATGCTGAAAGTGACTTTTGCACTTTCTCCTTTCTGTCCTGCATTGAAGATCTTGGCAGTCACCAGCAAACTGGTTCCTGCTTCAACTTCCATGCCAGGACTGAATATGGTATCAACAATCCTTAACAGATGCCTGTCTGCTTTAATCCTTAATCTATAGTTCTGTTCATACAAGCTATCATGCCTGTCAGTTATCAACAATCTTAAGAATAGATCTTCCAGAGGCATGCTGCCTGGAATCTGAAGCTCCAGATTTTTGGTATATCTCTCGCCAGCGTCCACTTCAAAAGGTCTTGTGGTCTCTTCAATGTCGCCATGCTCTAATCCTGTGATTCTTGCGCTCACTCTCAGATTGTCAGCATCTGCAAGACCAAGAAGCTTGATTCTTATATCAAGGTCAGAATCCCTGACCACTGTGATTATTTCTTCCTGGCTATAGTAATCGCCATTGATCTTGATGTATTCGATCTCAACCGGACCTGCCGGATTGTTTGCCAGATCATTGCCATCACTAGAATCAGTATCCGCATCACTATCAGTATCAGCTATTGCAGAGACAGCAAACATACTAACCAAAAACAGCGTAAGAACGCAAAATGTGAACAGTTTCTTCATACTCATATTTCTTCCCCTCCATTATCAAATTCTAAATAATCTAAGATTTCCCCTTTTTAGCAGAACGTTCCTCAACGCCCCCTAATTACTGATGAGTGATTAAAGTTTTATTTAAAGCTTACGGACTATTGTCCCAAACAAGGGGTTAATTGTTTGGATTTGGTGTCCATAACCTATTTAAAGTGTCTAATAACTTATTCAGACATGAGCACAATCTTGGTGACTGGGGGAGCAGGATTTATAGGTTCGAATATAGTAGAGCATTTAGTTAGGAGAGGAGATACTAAAGTAAAGGTTATAGACAATCTATCTACAGGATACATTGAGAACATCAAGTCCTTTCTTGACGAGATTGAATTTATCGAAGGTTCAATTACTGATCTTGATTTACTGAAAAAAGTATTCAAGGATGTTGATTATATTCTACATCAAGCAGCAATTACTTCTGTTCCGCGCTCGATTGAAGATCCAATCAGAAGTCATCTGAACAATGCGAGCGGCACATTGAATGTTTTAGTTGCTGCGAGAGATTGCGGCGTCAAAAGAGTAGTATATGCAGCATCTTCTTCTGCATATGGAGATGCGCCTGAAGATGTAAAATCGGAACATCTG
>WJKV01000108.1 GCA_014728875.1 Candidatus Woesearchaeota archaeon
GCATTGACAAACCCGAGATTCGAGCAGGTAGGAAAAAAATTTGAACAGCGTCTGCAGAAACTGAGAAAGATGTACGAAGAACTGAAAGTGGTATTCATGACGCACGCGCCTCCGCACAACACAAAGCTGGATGCGATCCACGGCAGCCATGCAGGCTGCAAGACCTTAAGGAAATTTATTGAGAACCTGCAGCCTGACCTGATGATCTGCGGGCATCTGCACGAGAATGAAGGCAAAGAGGATGCAGTAGGAGAAACAAAACTTATAAATCCCGGCTGGCATGGAAGATTTTTTGATCTGTGAACTTATTTATTCTTTCTTGTTTCGCGCCAGAAGAACGACCCTGCTTTCTGCTTTTTCGTCTCTGATACTGTAATCCGGCAGGATAGAAGCCAGTTTTACGCTGAATTCCCTGACTTCTTCATGATAAGGCATGTTCTTGATTGCCAGCCGTTGCCTGCTGCTCCCGACAAACATGTAGGCCTTGACTTCTACATAATCAGGCATTGCCTTTTCTATCAGTTTCTTGTAGCCTTCCATGTCTTCCATGTTGATGCCTTTGATGAGTGTGATCCTTGCAGCTGTCCTGCAATTCATTGTTTTCATTATGTCCAGGCTTCTCTTGAATCTTTGCCAGGCATCAGGATGGGCAGACTGTTCAATCTTTTGGAAAAGCTCCTTATTAGGTGCGTCGATTGAAATATACAGCTGGGTAGGAGGCTCGATCCTTTCAAGGACATCAGGATACTGGCCGTTGGTCACAAGAAAAGTGGTCATTTTTTTTCTATGCAATAATCTTATCAGCTGGCTTATCTTCGGATAAAAGGTAGGTTCGCCTGACAATGAGATGGCGACCTGGTTGGGTTCAAAAGCTTCTTTAAGTTTTTCCTGGTTGGCTTTCTCATTTCCTCTGAAACCTATCAAAAGCTTTCTGTGCTCTTCCAGGCATTTCTGGACGATCTCTTCTGGACTGTCTGTTTTCCAGCTCCATTCTGTTGCAGTCGGAGCGCTCAGGTCCCTCCAGCAGAATATGCATCTGTTGCAGCAGGAAAGGCTGGGTGTGATCTGCATGCATCTGTGGGCCTTGATATCATAGAACTGTTCCTTATAGCAGACACCCTCGTTTCTTATGCTCTTTTTTGTCCAGGTGCAGGTCTTGACAGCGCTGTGCCTGCCTGCGATACCGTACTGCTGGTTCTCTAATGATTTTTTTGTCTCTTCTGTTAGCATATTTTGACAGTTCCAACTGTGATTTTTAAAGCTTATGTGCAAAAGATTAAATAAAATGATATTTTTTTTATATACATGCAGGAAAAAGAAGATTCTACAGACGCATTTGACTGTTATGATAGAATCACCAAAAGCCCTGAATTTGCCGGAAAAAAAGACAAGATAGACTATCTAGCCCATTTCTTCGTGATGCTGGATTCAAAATTCCAAAAATTAAGCAACTGGCAGATAGGATTCTATAATAAAAAGGAAGATCTGGTGATAGTTTTTGAGCTGACACAGGATTCTTCTATTAAAATGACAGAAAGCAAGCCTTTGAAACTGAAAGAGCAACACATTGTTGAAGAGCTTAGTTTGAATGAAGTAAAGATTAATTTTGAAACTGCGCTGGAAAATTTAAAAAAAATCATGAATGAAAAATATCCAGGAAATTTTCCCATGAAAACCATGGTCCTGCTGCAGGAAAAAGAAAAAATTCCTATCTGGAACCTTACTGTTGTCACTAATACGTATAATACTCTCAATGTGAAGTTGGATGCGAAAACAGGAAAAGTTATCGACCATAGCTTGAGTTCTTTACTATCTTGGGGAACTAAATGAGATTATGTTACTAAGCAATAGTATTCTCAAGAATTTCTTATGGAGCTTTTTTTCATTGTAGACCTAATTAGTCTTGTTTCATCCAATCAAAGATTTTTTTCTTTATTCTCCATTAGATAATTAAGTTAACAGAAACTATATTTTTTATCTTAATCTAATTTAAATATCTTTGTTCCTTTCCAATTATTGGCAAGAAAACAAAAAAGCTATGAGCTGGTGGGGAGATGAAGAACGAATGCTATGTTTGTGGAAAAAAACTGTCTTTTGACGATGGTGTCGCTTCTGGACTGGATAAGGACAGAAATATTGCAACAAACAGCGAAGACGAAATTATATTGTGTTCGCGGGAATGCTATGAACTGTTCATAGCAAGCACCAGAAACAAGGACGTATTCAATCGGTTTGTAATAGAAGAGGATTTTTATCGTTGATTTTACTGTTTAAAAAGAGGTGGATGAAGATGGCAAAGATAAGCTACAAAGCAATGATTAACAGCAGAAACCTGTTTGATTTCAAAGAAGATCCTATCAATAAAAAAGATCTTGTTGAAAAAGATGACGAGCTTCTAATGGACTAATACTGTTTTGGTCCTGCTTTTATTTCCCTTAATCAGCTCGACAGGGCGTTTGAGCTCTTTCTTGAGGAACTTGAGCAATTCTGTGTTTGCTTTGTTCTTTTCAGGCGGAGCATTGATTTTTATCTTAAGCTCTTTCCTGCTTGAATCCCAGCCCAGAATCTCGTTCCTGCCAGAATTAGGAATTATGCGGACCTGCAATTTGTTGTCTTTTATGTATTTGGCTAGTATTCGCGCCATGTGTGACCGCATTTAGTGCACTTCAGGAAC
>WJKV01000109.1 GCA_014728875.1 Candidatus Woesearchaeota archaeon
CACTGCTACAGGTGCTAGAAGAAGGAACAGCGACAATAGGCAGCTATACTATAGACCTGCCTGCAAATTTCATTTTCATCGGCACTATGAATCCTGAGGATTTCGCAGGGACAGAAAGGCTGTCAGAAGTCTTTATGGATCGTTTTGATTTGATTTATATGGGTTATCCTGAAGACAAGGAAACAGAGAAAAATATCGTTCTGAGGAGCGGGGAAAGATTAGAAGTTGAATTTCCCGGGAAACTGATGGACTTGATGATCGAATTTGTAGGCACCTTGAGAAAAAGCAAGGACCTTGAAAGAAAGCCCAGTGTAAGGGCAACAATCGGTTTGTATGAGAGAGCGCAAAGCAATTCTTATCTCAACGGAAGGAAAAAAGTTGGTTTCTATGACATACAAGACAGCCTGCTCAGTGTTTTGAGGCACAGGATAAAATTGAAGCCCTCTATTAAGTATCTGAAGGATGTGAGTGATTTCATCAAAGAAGAGTTCAACAATTTCCTGCAGAGCAATTCACAGTACAAGGGCCTGATGCCGGAAAAGGAAGAAGGTGATGCTGGGTGACAGGGAAGCTGAGAAAGCAGAAGTAGAGCAGTTCAGTGAAGCGCAGGAGATGGAAGGCAAGCTCGGCTATGGCTCTGAATTGATGAAGAGTGTTCTTGAGAACGATAAGGAAACTATCGAAGACGGAAAACTTATAGCTGATGCTTTCAACCAGGGGATCGGCGGTTTCATGCCGGACACTGTGTTTGAGCATTTGGTTTCTAATTACAGTCTTGCAAAGAAATTGTACGGGGAAAGATTCATCAGGCGGCTGGCTGGTTATGATCCTAAATTTATTGAGAAAAATGTCAAGGTCCCTGAATTTCAAAGGGAACTGAAAGAAAAGATAAACGAGAAAATCGAACATCTGAAAGAAAAAGATCTGCTGGATGAGGATGAACAGATAACAGAGAAAGGTATTGAGACCGCCGGCCTTGTTCTTTATATTGAAGAACTGGAAAAGCTGGTGCCGACAGGACAGCTAGGAGAGAAGCTTCATGTCAAGCCTGATAAACACGGAACTAAACAGGATGTTAAAGAATTTTCAAAGGGTGCCAAATACAGGGATATTTCCATCAAAAAATCTGTCAAGACAGCTGTGAGGCGCAGGCATTCCACTCTGCATAAAGAAGACCTGAAAGTGCATAACAGGCAGAGCAAAGGAGAGATAGAGTTGATTTACTGTCTGGACGCATCTGCAAGCATGAAAGGTTCGAAGCTGAATGCTGCCAAAAAGGCGGGCATTGCGCTTGCATTCAAGGCAATAGGAGCCAAGGACAAGGTGGGGATCGTGGTGTTCGGCGAGGATGTGAAGAGCACATTAACTCCTACTTATGAGTTCGACATGATACTTAAAGAAATAGTCCAGATCAAGTCCGGGGGGCAGACAGATGTTGCATTGACAGTCAAAAAAGCAATAGACATGTTCAGCTCTGAAGAGATGACAAAACACCTGATCCTGCTTACAGACGCGCTGCCTACTGTCGGCGAAGAACCAGAGAAAGAGACTTTGAGCGCAGTGGCGCTTGCTGACGCGCGCGGCATCACTGTCAGCCTGGTAGGCCTGAACCTTGACAAGGAAGGGAAAAAGCTTGCAGAAAAGATAGTTGCCGTAGGAAAAGGAAGGCTGTTTATTGCCAAAGGCATAAAAGAATTGGATAAGATCGTTTTGCAGGACTATTATAGTGTATAGGCGATTTAATTATTAACCAAAATTAAAGGTCTTTTTATAGGTATCTACCACGATGCCTTCGTCCAGCAGATCCACTTCAAAGGTCTTTGTCTTGTCAAGCTCATTGAAGGCGATATGTATGCTTTCTATTTTTTCCAGGACCTCTCCTTTCTTGCTCTCTCCGATAAAGGTTATTGTTTCCATGTAATTTTCTTTGATGTCCTCGCTGTCATAAACATAAACATTGATTGTAGGAATGAAATCCTTCTTGTTGTTGTCTATCTTGAAATACAGCGTCTCTAATGATGCGAAATCTTCTCCTTTTACAAGGTATTGCGTCTTTTTAACGCCTGAGCTGGCCCTGTTCACTTTTTCAGGAACACCGACCGTGAAAATCATTGTTCCTTCGTTTGCAGTTGCTGCTGTTTCGTCAACTTCTTCTTCCTCCTCTTCGTCTTCCCCGGTTTCTTCTTCTGCTTCATCTTCTTCAACATCCTGCCCTTCGGGCTCTTCTGCTTCCTCTTCCTCAATAGCGGGCTCTTCTTCTGTTTCTCCTATTCCTTCCTCTTCGATCTCTGGAGCTGCTTCTGGCTGTTCTTCTATTTCTGTCGTTTTATCCAGCTTGTCTTTAATCGTGCCTGTTCCTTCTTCCCAATTAGTCCAGATAAGCAATACCATCAGAAATATAACAACAATTATCCAGATGATCCTCTCTATGGTTCTGCTGTTGATCCTTATAGTGATGTCATCCATATTGTGCTTATATTAACACATGGAGATATTTAAAGTTTGCTGTTCGGATGAAAAGTTTTTTAAAGCCTTGTATTTGAACTTAATAATCATGAAAATATTCGCTTTTGTTGACCTGCATGGAGATGTAGAATTGTTTAGAAAAAATATTGAAAAAATTAAAAAAGAAAAAGCAGATATTGTACTGTGTGCAGGCGATATCTCTGTCTTTGGAAACCAATTGGATTATTATTTTAAGGAGTTCAACGATCTGAAGCTGCCGGTGCTTGTACTGCACGGCAATCATGAGACAAAAGGACTGATGGAAAAGACCTGCAAGAAATTTCCGCATGTCATCAACCTGCACGAAAAGCACTTCCATCAGGACAAGGTTGTGTTCTTCGGTTA
>WJKV01000110.1 GCA_014728875.1 Candidatus Woesearchaeota archaeon
CCCTATTTTTATGATCATACTGCTTTAATTCGCGCAGGTGCGGTATCACAGGATCTGTGATCTCAACTCCGACTTCAACAGTTCCTGCCGGGCAGTCTAAAGCACATGTTCTTGCTTCTGACTGATCGCCGCAACTAATCACGATTCCCTTATATCCTCCGCCGATGCATATCCTGTTAAATCTATTGATGTACCTGTAGGTATTCGAGCCCGGCTGGACATAATGACCTGTGAGCACATAATTTTTTAATGAATTCTGGCCCGCAGGACATGCTGGCGGTTCGCAAGCGTATACCCACGGACCCTCGCTTGAGTCGCTTTCTGTCGCGCAGTTTGTTATAGAAGCTGGTATTCCTTGGTGCGTACAAAGCGTCCATTTTCTTGTGCAATCATTGCCATAGTTATGATGTTCCCACAAGTTTGTCTGTGGAGTGCTTCCTTCTGCGGAATTATAGCTATAGTATCTCAAGGCCCGTATCATTGTCTGGCCAGGACATGAAGGAAAATCTACGCCATAATAATTATCATCGCCGCTCAGATAACACTGGTCGACAGACATCACTTTCGGCCTCAGCTCCAGCTTGCCTTCCCTGCATATCTCGTGGTCGACAGGCACGTAAGTCTTTGATTGAATCTCATTGTTGTCACAGTAGTATTCAACAAGATTCGTGCCGACGCAGGCATCTGTCAAGCTTGTATTGCCCTTGACAGTGATTCCTTTCTGTACTGGATCATCGCCGCCGTCTGTTGTATCAGCACATGTTTCTGGATAAGGCGCTGTTGAGATTATATCTATTGTGATGATATCTGTCCCTGTCATATTTCCGCTGTCAGTCGCAGTCAGGGTTATCGTGTGAGTGCCTAAGGACAGAGCTGCTGTTTGCACTGTGGTTCCTGTTCCAATATTTCCGTCAATGTCAGAAGACCAGGTCAGGCCTGCGCCTGGAACGCTTCCGTCTTCAGGATCTGTGCCGCTTCCTGAGAATGTTACGATCGATCCCTGTGTATAGGAACTGCCTGTTGAAGGGCTGGAAATTATGGCTGTCGGCGCCTGGTTGACGCCCGGCTGTTCAATATCGAATATCAATAATTTCCACCTTCCTCCGTCGCAGTCAAAGGTTCCTGCTCCAAGATCAGTGCAAGTATAGCCTATTGCAAAATTATGGCCGTAACTGAATGTGTTCAGGTCGACTGTGAAAGAAACGCTTGCAGACTGGTTGCACCACTGGCTGTTTTGGACAGGAGTGCAGGTTGAAGTCAAAGGCACCCAGCTGTTGGCATTATTCAGAACATAGAAAGTGTTCCATACATAATCGTCAGTGCCAGTCAGGGTTGCAGTTGCAGTGTCTGCTGCATCCAAAGTGAATTTCGAAGGACTGAGAGTAAGTTTTCCGTCTGGTGCTGTAGCCCAGTCAGGATAGAATATCGCTGCCCTTCCTATCGGGCCGCCGAAAGCCTTTGGCGGGGGCGGCAGTTTCTGCACTTGGCAGCCAAGTATGAATAGTCCAATAAATACAGTTATAAGAATAAATATTATACTCTTCCTCATTTAATATCACCCATTTTTATATTTTCATGTCAAAATATGAATTGCTTATATATAAACGTTACCTGTATTTTGATGTAAATCAATGTTTTTTCCGCTTGTATTCCAGCAGTATGACGCCGATCACGATAGCTGCGGTTATTATCAGAATCACCAATCTATAGCTTATGCAGACATTCATCATGAACAAAAGCTTGCTGATTTTCACTTCTATTATGGCGGCAAACAACAGGATGATTATTGCAAGCACGAGAAGGATTATGCTGTTCTTGAAGACAGGCAGGCTCTTAAAACTGAAACTTTCTTTTTCTCTAAGTATGGCTTTTGACAGAATCCCGCCGGCCACTGCAGCGAGCAGATAACTGCCCACTTCAGGAATCATGTGGAAAAACATTATGCCTAGATTGCAGGCGATCAGGCTGCTTGCGGGCACGAAACCTGCTGCTTTTCCTGCCTGAGTAAGTATTACCCGTGCGAGAGCTGACGCGAAAACACTGGCGTTCAGTATCAGGATCAATAATGCGCCGCTGCCGTAGAAGAATGCGAGAGCAAAACAAATCAGCATGACTATCAAATTATTCTCAAAGATCATGACAATCTCGTTCTGCTGCTGAGGTGTGGGCGGGGGAGGAATGCCTTCAAGCTTTTCTGCGATCGCAAGATTGATGCCTGTCTCTCTTCCATAAAGATTCTCTTCTGCGAATACAACTGTGGGATTCATCAAGGCGATTATGAATAACGTAATAAAGACGCCTATAAAAAAATAAATGAAAAAGTCTATGATTGCCCTGTTCTTCTGGAAAAACGAAGCTTTTCCTATGATCTCTTCTCTTGTCTCGTATTTGAACAGAGAATATATGGTGGGCAGGGTCAAGACCACTGTGAACAGAATTGTGCTGATGCCTATGAAATGGTGCGCTGCAATCCTGTAGAAAAGAACATAGCTTGTGGCGAATGCAATCACAGTGAAAAGAACGCCCAACATCAAAGAATAAGAAGAATTATGGATTATCTTCCTGGTTGTAATGATTCTTTCGAAAACCATTTTATTTTCATTTTAAATATGTGTATGCCTTGTCTATCTGCTGCTGCGACCAGCCGCAGTCTCTCAGATGCTGGGAAACAGATTCATAATTATAACCCTGTCTTCTGGCATTTCTTATGAAAGACGTCAGTTTTCTCATGTTCGGGTCGAAAGGCTTTGCTTTCGGCATTGAAGGCTTTCCTTTCCTTGACAAAAGGAACTTGTAAAGGATGAAGAATACCAGCACAATAGCAAGCGTGAGCGTGATGTAGAACGGATAATTCGGCCTTGTCTTTTCTGCTTCCTGCACTCTGGCCACCAACTCCTGCATTGCCTTGTCTGTCTGGATTTTTTGCTTTTGCATCTGTTCGATGGTCTTCTGCAGGTTGATCTTTTCCTGTTGCAGCCTGCTGATCTGTGTCTCGTACTGCTCCCTCTCAGCAGATGTCAGAGCTGTCGGAGCTGCAGGTTCGCCAGGCACTGCAGGAGGCGGAACCTCGTCATCTGTTTCTGCAGTATCGTTTTCAGCAGGCGCGGCAGCCGGAGCGCCAAGCCCTGGTGTCGGCGGCGGCGGAGGCAGGTCCTGCGCAACTGCGATTATTGAGAACAGAAATATGAACAGTACAGAAATCAACAGATAATTTGCTTTTCTTATGTTTCTCACCTCTTTTTTATATTTAAATGCGACTGATATTTTTAAATTTATTGGTTTTTTTCAAAAGATATATTAACAAATTCAATATATTTATTCAAAATGAGATCAAGAACGCATCTGGCATTTGGATTTCTGGCAGGCCTGCTTAGTTTGAACTATATAAGGCCAAGCAATTACATAATTTATTTTGCAGTAATCTTGTTTGCAGCACTGCTGCCTGACACTGACCATCCTGAAAGCAATATCAACAAGAAGATCCCTGTATTCAAGTTTTTCTCTTACATCTTCAAGCACAGGGGATTTCTGCATACGCTCTGGATTCCGTTGATTGTTTTTGTTTTATTGTACAAATTCGGTTATTATCAATACGGTATTGCAGTTGCAGTGGGTTATGGCGCCCATCTTCTCTCAGACAGCCTGACCAAAGCAGGAATCAATTTCATCCATCCCTTGAAACAGTTCAGGATACAGGGCTTTGTAGAAACAGGCGGTCTGCTGGAATATTTGATCTGCGGGCTTGTCATAGTTGCTAGTGTGTTTTTGTTAATATTATAAAGATGACAAGAATAGATTTTGAGCTGGACGAGAAAAAGTTTTTTGAAAAATGCGCAAAGAACAAAAATTTTCCTAGAAATGATGCTCTCAAGCAAGTCATATTAAAAAAAATAACAGCCGAGTTTGAAAAAAATAAGAAATATGGAGAGCAAGAAGTCAACAACAAGATTAAAAAATATTTTGACGATTATGTTCTTATTAGAAGGGAATTGATTAATTTCGGATATATGCAAAGGGATCCTGCAAAAGCAGAATATTGGGTTGTAAAATATGAGCTATCAAAAGAAGATTTTTTGAGAATAGACAGACTTAAAAGGCATGCAAAGGAAATAGGGATAATTGAATAATTTGTATGCGTTCTAATTTTTCTTCAAATAGTTATTTAAATTCTCTTTTCTAAGTAAGTATCATGGTCTTGGCACACCAATCCAAGCCATTGAGTCATCTCCACTGGACATGTCCAAAAAAGCAGAATATCGGAGGTATAAGGCCTGTACTTCCTTCCTGCACCTCATTGGCCACTGGACAAGTGCTCGAACAGCATTTAAATACGCTCTAAGTGTATATGGTCTGTAAACACAATAAAAATTTAAAGAGGTGGATATTTATGACAAACAAGAAGATAGAGAGCGTGCAGGAAATATATGAAGAGGGGGTAAAAATGGATGAGCAAGAAATTAATGAGGAGGAGATCATAATCGAGAAAAAAGAACCAAAGGTAAGCGATTTGCCAGGCGTTGGTCCTGCGACTGTTGAGAAGCTTGCAAAGGCTGGCTACGATAATATGATATCAATTGCTGTTGCAAGTGTTGGTGAATTGTGCGATGCAGCCGGAGTGACAGAAGCCAATGCAAGAAAGATAATCCAAGCTGCAAGAGAAAATATGGACATGGGTTTTGAATCCGGAGACCAGTTATTGAAAAGAAGAGAAAGAGTGCAGAAGATTCCGCTTCCTTCCAAGGCTTTCAATGAATTGTTGGGCGGCGGTTTTGAGACAGGCGCGATTGTCGAAGCATTCGGACAGTACGGCAGCAGCAAGACGCAGATTGCGCACCAGCTGGCTGTCAGCTGCCAGCTGAAAAATGGAAGCGCGGTCTATATTGACACCGAAAATACTTTCAGGCCGGAAAGAATAAAACAGATGGCAGAAGCTCTTAATCTGGATCCAATAGAAGTCCTGAAAAAGATCAAAGTAGCAAGGGCATACAACAGCGACCATCAAATGCTTTTAGGTGAAAAAGTAGAAGAATTGTGCAAAGACAAAAGTCAGAATGTCAAAGTTGTTGTTGTCGACAGCTTGACAGCATTGTTCAGGGCAGAATTCATCGGGCGGGGGACGCTTGCAACAAGACAGCAGAAGATCAACAGGCACATGAGGACCTTGGCGAAGATCGCTGATACGCACAATGTCTGCATCTTTGTCACGAACCAGGTGATGGCAAAACCGGACCAGTTCTTCGGCGACCCGACAGAGGCGATCGGCGGACACATCGTCGGCCATAACAGCACTTTTCGAATCTATGTAAGAAAAGGAAAGAAAGGAACAAGAGTCGCGAAATTAGTAGACTCTCCTAACATGGCTGAGAACGAGTGCAGTTTTCTGATAACAGAGAACGGGGTTGTTGATGTTTAATCATCTCCCGCCAAAATAAATATTCTTTATTTTCTTGTCTTTTAATATATTTTTTCCGCCTTTCAATGCGATCTTTCCGTCTTCTAAAATGTAGGTTCTGTCGCGGTCTTCACTATTGATTGTCAGCTGTGCGAACATCCCCATTTTGCTTCTTTTATCTGTTTGAATTTTTTAACATTTATAAATATATATGTATAGAATTGACAACAAGCTTTAAATACTATTCTGGGTTGTTTTGTCAGTATGATGGAACTGATTTTTTTGGGAACGAGCAGCATGGTGCCGACAAAGGAAAGAAACCATACCTCTCTTTTGGTTAGATGTAAGAATTATGATATTTTGATTGATTGCGGAGAAGGCACGCAAA
>WJKV01000111.1 GCA_014728875.1 Candidatus Woesearchaeota archaeon
GAATAACAAGAGCAGAACTGAAAAGATTGACAGGCAATGATTATTCCCCAGCAGAGGTAAGAAGAATAAATGGAGAGCTGGGCAAGGTTCCCAAATTAATGAAAAAAGCTGCAAAAACAAAAAGACAGCTTCACACCTTTGACCTGAACAAACAGAAAGCTCTTGAAAATGCTCAAAAAGAATTTGATCGCGCTGCAAGAGCGTATGAAAAGGCAAGAGCAGAATATGAGACATTGAGGCCAGAGAAAATACAGCAGAAAATAGCAGACTGGAAAACAATAAAAGAAAGAGTGGGAAGAGGAGAACTTGTCCAGGCTTGCGCAGTCTGTACTATTCCTGAAGTCAACAGGAGGATCGGCAGTCTGGAAGGGGAGCTTACAAGGAGCCAGACCAAAGCTGCGGTTGCTGAACGCGCCAGAACAAGAAAAAATCTTGCAGAAGCAAGGAACAGGATGTCGACTGCAATGAAAAGGGCCACAGCCGCTGAACTGGAGTGGAACAAGATAGCAGCTGCACAGAAAGTTGAAAGACTGACAGAAGAACATGATGCAATCAAAAGGGACAGGACTATTTCATCTGAAGACAAGAAAGCAAAACTGGCAGAAATACGGAATGCGCAGGTGAAAGAGATAGATGCTTCCCTAAACATCCTGGAACATCAATGGTCAACGCAACAGATAGGCAGCAGCGAATACAAAGCAACCAAGACGGCTCTCAATGCTCAGAAACAGCGCCTGCGCACAGAAGCCGATTCATTATACACATCAATAGTGCAGTCTGCAGCAAAGGTTATTGACGGAGAATTCACCACAGAGACAGACAAAAAAGTACTTGAGGCGGCAGAAAGAGCAATGGAAGCTAGGAAAAAGCAGTTGGAGTTAAAGAGAGAGGCTGACAAGAATGTCCAGGACAAGGATCTCAAGCAGATCAAGGACAGGGAAAATGCATTGACAGCTGAAAGGATAGCACTCGACGAGATGCTGTTAAAACAAGGAAAAAGCAAGGCAAATTCTGAAAGAATTAAGGAAGTCAACAGGGAACTGAAAGAACTTAGAGATATCAAAAGAGAATTGCAGGAGATAAGATCAGAGCTTGCAGAACAGCCAGGTGCAGTGGAACGGATGGAGCTGGAAACAAGAAGAGCTTTCTTGGAAGAAAGAAGAGCTGAACTGAAAACAGAAGCAGAATTGAGAGCAGAACACAAAACATTGAGAGAAAGCCTGAATAAAGAGCGTCCTATAGAAGATGCCCGGTTCAACAAGATGGCGACTGACAGGGCTTCCAGATTAATGGCAGAGGAAATGAATTTAATAAGGGAAAAGAACGAATACTGGAAAAAACAATACAGAGAAGGAGAGATATCAAGAGAGACTCTGAGAGAACAGCAAACTATACTCAAAAACAGGTTTTTGGATCTTGAATGGAGCATAAAAGTGGCTAAGGGTAAGACCAGGGCCAATGACATCTTCAAGCCGGATCAGTTAAAGGACCTGACTCTTGGAGACAAGAAAGCAATAATTGAAGAATTCGAGATAATCTCTGAAGGAAAAGTCAAGACTCAAAGAAGGATGATAGATTATGAAGCTTCTTCAGGAGAGGCAAGAAGGGTCTATGACAGGATGATAAAAGACATCGCAGCAAGAGATAAAGTCAATACAGAAAAAGCAAAAGAGACTTTCAAGAAACAGATCAAGGACTTCAATGAATACCTTGAATCTTTTGAAAAATCATTTGACGTGTATCCTGAATCTAACCAGGTCAGGGCATTATTGGATGCGCACGGCCATTCAAAGCTTCTGATACAGGCAGTCACAGGGTTTGGAAAGACAGCAGTTTTCGCGCCTGCGATGGTCGCTTATGAATTAAAGATGGGTGCAGGCAGGATGGTAATACATCAGCCTAATGCCGACACAAGATCAAGAGAGTTCTCCAAGCTGAAAGAAAAATTCACAGAAAGAGAAAAGCAGTTGAAGGAAAATATTGATGAAAGATTGAGCAGGGAGTCTGTTGTTGACATGAACGAAGTTGTAGAATTATTAAAGCAAGGAAAAACAACTGAAGCTCAGAATTTGATGAGCAAGGCAAGAGTCATCTTCTCTGATCCTACAACAGCTCATACTTTGAAAAAGCTAATGCTTGAGACAGGACATCCTGCACAAAAAGCTGCAAATACAATCTACAAACAGATGCTGAGGTCGTCGCATTTGATGGACGAAGCCCATCTGATAAACAAGGCGAGCGACCTGCAGATCGCGATAAAGTCGGTCAAGCAGGGCACAACTGCAGAAGGAAAGAGAAGAGTTGACATGGTAGAGAGAGTAACTCCTGCGCTCAGGAGATTAGGAGTCAAAACGGTTGTCGATGAGAGAGGTGAACCTATCGGCAGATTCGAATTGGACGCTGAAAGAATGTTCAGATCTGAATATATAAACGAGCGCGAAGCGATACGGGAAACAAACACAAAACTCAAGACTAGAAATGCAGAACTGGAGACACTAAATGCAGAACTTAAAAAAGCAACAGAGCCGGCAGAAATAAGCAGACTGCAGGAAAGGATAAACAGGCTCGAGCCGGAAATCAGGGATCTTCAAAAAAGAGCAGAACTTTTAGAAAAAAGCAGAACTGAAAGGACGCAGGCTGAGACCTTCAGTGAAGAGGCATTGAGGGAATTCAGGGAAGCTTTCGGCAAAAAACCAGGGGAGAAATTCACAGCAGAAGAAACAGATTTCCTCAAGAATCTTAAGGATGTCTTGAACTGGAAAGAGGATGCAAATTACAAGGCATATACAGATCCTGTCACAGGAAAAAAGAGGCCTGTGCCGATAGGTGTGCAGGATAGGGCTGCTGCACCTGAACTGAGCTTTGGGAATCCTACTGTTGAAACACTGCTGCATAAACTGACAATAGACGCGAAACGCGCAGAACTGCTTAATCTTAAAGTCAGCACAGAATCAAACAGGATATTGTATCAGGAGGTATTGGCCGACATTGTCAATACAGGCCAGAAAGTTGTCGGTATGAGTGCGACAGTCATGCTTGAACAGTCTGCCTTAGAGGCAAACTTCGGTTTCAAGACAGTCATCTCAGAGGCAGGCTTCACAAGATACGCAAGCGAAGCCGCATACAATAAAGTCGCAAGGATAATGACCGGCAGGGAAATAATCAAAGGCGTGCTGGAAGGCAGGGCGCTCGAAGCAAATCTTGAGGGAAGGGTCAGGCGCGTCGACACTGTCGCAAGCGAAAGGATAGGCCTCTCAGATCTTGAGATATTAAGCATCGACGGAGAATACAGTGCGAGAGCAGAGCAGGTGAGGGAATGGGCAGCAGAGAATGCTGCAAGAGGAGAAGCGACTCCTGATGTTCTTCTGGTAAGGGACACTGATTCTGCAAGCTATATCAGATACACTAAAGAGAGAGGATTTGCAAAAGGAAAAGGAGAGAAGATCTCTGCAGCAGAAGCTGAGAATGCAATATTGGAGAATTGGGGAAGAAGAGTCAAGGTTGTAACCAATGAGATAGAGGCAGTCGATTTCAGGACAGAGTATGGAATCATTGAGAATGCAATGCGCGGAAAAACAAAAGCAGAAGTAAGAACAGCGTTCGAAGAGGCAGTCAGGAGGGGAGAAGAGATAAAGAGAGAGATGAAAGGAGAGCCGCGTGAAAGAATCAATGAAAGAGTGAACAAACTGAGGGCAGATGGCGAGTTCATAATAATGGAGCCTAAGCAGATAGATTTCAAAGTCATCAATACAAAGAACATAGAAGCGCTGGAACAGGCACTGGGAAGGATGAGGAGCTCGTTCGATTCTCTCGAACTGGTCACTGTCGGCAAGGAAGCGCCTGCAACAATGGAGGGCGTGATAAGAGAGGCAATGGCAAAAGGCCTTGCACAAGAAAGAATCAACAATGTCAATTATGACGTGAAACAGGTCGACAGGGTGAGCATCCAGACGGTCAGGGATTTGCTGGACACTGTTGAAAAAGGCGGTGCAGGAGAATCCATACTGAAAGAACTGGACAAGAGCAAAGTGTCCCACAGCGAAGGGCGGGACAAGCTTGCAGAAAGCCTTGAGACAAGACTGACAGAAGGAGTGACTTCAATCGAAGGACGCCTCCAGAGCGAATCAAACTTCTTCAAAGAGTTCACAGCAAGAAATGAAGCTGCAAGAGCAGAAATATATGAAAATAATGGGAGAGGCAGATTAAAGATATCAACGGAAGAATTGTTCGATCCTGCTACAGGAAAGATCAAGGCGCAGTATGAAAAGCATTTCTCAAGAGACTTCCTGAACTTGAAAGGGGAGAGCCAGAGAAGGCTTCTTGATCTTGCAGATTACGAGCCTGGCAAGCTTGATCTCACTAAGACAGGCGAAGCCAAGACATTCCTTGAAGCAAAGAACTTCAGGGAACTGCACGAGGCTATAGAAGTAAGAAGAACAGGCGAAAGTTATGCAGAATTCACTCCAGGAGCCAAGCCTGATGTTGTAGTAAGGGCAGAATCGACTGCGTATGAAAGAGTCACAAAAACAAAAGACTACAGGTTCAGGTTCGGAGAGACAGAGATCACTCCTGAGATGATCAGGACTTCGCCTGAACTAAGGGCGGATCTGATCTCAAGATACAGCAACAATATAAATGAACTGAGGAGCCTGCGCGAAAATGAAGCAAATGCAGAGATAGACCTTTCAGATGTCCAGGACACCTATGAAGCGCTCTTGAATCCGGATTCAGCTATTGAAAGGTCTGCAATTGGCGGAACATTGCTCGGCCTGAAATTCGAGATGGGCGCGATCAATCAGGAGAACAAGGTCATCCTTGAATTGATGGAGACTGCAGATGCCATGCCGAGATCTGAAATTGACGCATTAAGAACACAGCTCGAAGATTTAGTGCCGCCGAATCCAGAACAATTAGTGGAACCTTTCACAGAAGAGATACCGCCAACCATCCCTGAAAGAACGAATGCACTGGGAATCACAGTTGAAAGAACAATCAGAACACCATTGGTAGCGGTTCCAGGCACAATAGAAACAGTGCCGCGATCTGTGCTTGCGCCTCTCGGAGAGGCGGGTTCAGGAGTGGAACGGTCAATCGCATTGTCAAACCAATTGTTAGATACACTTGCACAGCCTTATGACACTGCCCAGGTCAACAGGGACCTGAGAAGATCAAGAATAGGATACAATAATGCTTTAATAGCCTTTAACAGGTTGACTCCAGAGCAGATTACACCTGAAACAAGGACAGAACTGAACCAGAAGCTTGTAGATGCTGGAAGAGTTCTTGATTATGCAGAACAGACGCTCTTGAGCGAGCAGATTGCTGAATACAATAATCTTATGCAGCAATATGAACAAACGCAGACAAGAGCAGAGACTATTTCTTCAGTAGAAGCATTGGCAAGAATAGAAGAGATAAGGGAGCAGACAAACGCCATTTCAGACAGGCTGACGATCATGCCGGAGTCTGATGCAAAGACCACGATTGAAACAAAAATCAATGAATTGACAACACAACTGGAAAATGCACAGCAAGCCATAGAGCCTGTTTCAGCAAGAGAGGATGTAGAAGCCTTGCCTGTCGTACCAGAAGAACTGCCGGCGCCTGAGATTACTGAAGCTGTCCCAGAGATAGTCGAGAGTCTGGAAGCGCGAGTTATCCAAAGAGAGGTTGAGACGCTTGCTCCTGAGACTATTGCTGAGTCAGAGCTTCCAGAGGCTCCTATGATGGGTGCGAGAGTCAATTCCTTGGCCAACAATTATAATGAGATTGTCAAGAGCTATGAAGAGGGGAGAATCACTGCAGAACAGGCAGGAAGAGACATTGAAAGATTGAAAGCCAACATAGAGGCTGTCAGGACAGAAGTTGAAGTTCTTCCAGAGGAAAACGAGTTCAGGCAGAAGTTCGAGGCAATAAGCAGTGAAATAGACAAACTAGAGCCTGCTGTTGCTGAGATAGAGGAAGAGATCACAGCGCCTCCTGCTGTTGAAGAGGAAGTGCCGGAAGAGGTGCCTGAAGAAGTTCCTGCGCCTCCTGAAGTTGCAGTTCCAGCCATTCCTGCAGTGCCTGTTGAGGCTGTTCCTGCTGCTGTTGCAGCTGCAGAATTGATAGAGCCGATCGACCCTGTTTCAAGAGAAGAGGGATTGAGGGCAGCTTCTGAGGCAGAAGCTTTCACTACTATGATAAATGAGATGTTTGTTCCTGATGCAAAGAGCGCACAGTACAACAGGGACGCCATGCTGAGACAGATTGCAGAGGCAGAGAGAGAGGCATGGAGCATCCTTGCACAGCTGGGCGGCATCCAGGGCGAAGACAGATACAATGAAATCATCGAGGAATTCCAGAGAGCAAAAGACAGACTGAAAGCTGTGCGGACATCAGTTGAACAGAGACTGCCTTATGAATTCAGGGAATTGCCATACAGCCCGAGCCAGGCAGAGTCTGGAGAAGTGGCTATAGCTGTAGAGAACAGGTTGATAATAACTACAGAAGCTTTCGAGATTGCATACAATGAACTTTCAGCTCCTGCTGCAAGATTCGACAGTGAAAAAACAATGGCGTTCGCTGTCAAACAGACTCCAACCAATGCGCAATTGATGAATATAAGAAGAAGATTAGAGCAGAGAAACATACCAGAAGCAGAGATCACAGAAACAGTAGAAAAACTTGAAAAAGAAGGCACAAGAGTCCTCAGGGACGACGATATCACAATGGCGGATGTCGATTACTGGGACTACCACGAGATCCTGCATGGTGTCTGGGACACTATGACGCCTGAACAGCAGAGCGAGTTCGCAGCGACAGTGGAAAGGGTCAGAGAGGAACTGCCTTCTAAACTGAGAAACTTGCCGGTTGTAAATTACCTGACAGGCAATGTAGAGGAATTCTTTGTGATGGCGGCGACAACAGACAGGTTCCCGTTGACGAGCAAGGATCTGACAAGACAGGACGAGACCATCGCCAAGATAATCATCGGTTCGCCGAGCCTGCTTGATTTCCTGAACACCGCAACATACAAGGAATTCACAAGAAGAGGAAGGGAAATTCTTCACAGGGAAATGACGCTTGAGAAACTCAAGCAACAGGATGCAGAGCAGCTCGCGCCTTCAATCACAGATGTGAAAGATCCAGATACAGCAGAAAAATCAGCTGTTGTCCAGTCAATTGAGCAGGAGACAAGAGGAAGGCTGCCTGTAGGATTCAATCTTCAGGAATTCATCAGGTTCAATTACGAAAGAACCAAGAATCTTGACAACGCAATGCTTAGGGGCCTGCTTACAGCCGGATTCGAATTATACCAGATGCCTGAGCAGATTGATGCAATGATCGAATCCGTAACAGAACTGCCGGATGTTGCAGCTGCTGACTTTGAAAGAGTAAAGTCAAGACTGCGGACTTATGCAGACCACATCAATGCACTAAGAGGCCTTGCAGAGCCAAAAGCAGGCTTTAACGAATTCTTAAGAGAAAATTCTGAGCTGTTTGGAAAAGGAGGACTGTACGAAGAAGAGCTTGCCCTGACGAACTCTCTAATAGCTGCTGAAAGAACAACAAACGAACAATTAGACGCAATCAATGCACTAAACAATGTAATAGAGAGAGAGAACAGGGACATCCTTGAACTGGAAAGGACCGTCGAGCTTGCGCAGAGGACCATCAAAAATTATCAGGCAAGATCTAACAAGCTGATGGAAGTCGCCCTGAAGATCGGCGAACCGCCGGGACTGAAAAGGACACTGCAGAATCTTGACACCAAGATTGGCGAGATGGAGGATTTCATCAGGGAAAATGAAGAAGCTATAGAGCAGAGGAAGAAAGAGCGTTCTGCAGCATTAAAAGAAAGCACAAGATTGATAAGGGACAGGTTGATAGAAGGCGCAGCTGCATACGCAAATGCAAAAAGATTCTTTGACAGATACAAAACAACAGCAGACAGATTGACAGCAGTGAACCAGAGATACAAAGAGCTTGAGAGGCAGCTGAGACATAGGAATTTCTTGCTGGGGCTGACAGATATTCAAAGGCAGGTCATCCAGGCACTTGCTGTCTCTGCAGAGGAAGGCACACAAATATTGGAGCAGCCTGCCGACCGCTTCAATATTGTTGACCAGGAGATGGTGGATAATTTCATTACTTATCTCGCGAAGCACGGCTATGAGTTCAAGATTGAAGAAAATGCCATTCCTGTTGGCATTATAGATAAGAAATACCTTGATGCGATAGACGGGATACAAAAGAGACTGCCGCGACTGCCGGAATTCGGAATAAGAGGAAGCGACAATACATTGGGCCCTAGACTTGAAGAAACCTTGGCAGATCTAATGACGCCCGCAGATGCAGACGCTTTAACCAGGCTAATCTCAAACCTTGTCAAAAACAAGGACATCATCCCTATACTAGGAGCAGAGGGCTATAGCAGGGAGGCCTTATTGAGTAATACATATATAGACCTGAACAATAATGTGCTGGACAATTACGGATTGAATGTTGAGCTTATCTCTTTCATTGCAGCCAGCAATTGGGAAAGACTGCCTGAATTTTTGAGTCCTAACACTTTAATGCAATGGTCAGAACTTAGGGCGCAGAACAGGATTCCTGAAGCAGGGCAATTGATCAGAGATAAGCTAAAAGAAGAATTCTTTGCAAGAATGGGATACAGGCAGGCAGAAGACGCAACACTTCCTTCTGTAAGATCAAGAATTGATGCAGAACTTGAAAGGATCCAGATATTAAGATCAGCATTTGATGAAGAAGCAGAAGAAATAAATGAAAACTTGGGAAGGATCGCCTCTGCGACCAGGATGGGTCTGGGCGCAATGCCTGATACTTTAAGGCAGGAATTTGTAAACAAAGAGATGCGGCCAAGAATCAGCAGTATAACAGACAGGGTGCAGGAAAGCATACCAGAAGCTTCTGCAGAACAGAAAGCAAGGGAAATTATCATTGACTCTATCTTCAGGTCAGACATAGATCTGCAGCTGCTGCAGACAGAGCTGAAAAAGACCCTGCCTGATGTCAGTACAGAGATAGACATCTATATAGATTTTGCCCGCACATTGGAGTCTGCACAGGAAACAAGAGAAAGGCTTGTGCTCGATGAGGATTTCAAAGAATTCTATGAACAGATCACAGAATTCCATAATCAGATAAAGTTCTATCAGAGAACAACGGAACTTGAACAGGATCTCGAAGAGATCTCAAGAATAAAAGAAAAGAAACAAAGAGATTCCAGGCTTGAGGTAATAATCCTGGACTTGACTGGATTGGAATCCTTGTATCCAGACGCTGTTCAGACAGCAGCGAATGTCAACAATAGAAGATTATTATTGGTGGAAGGAGCAAAAGCCTTCCTTGGACAGCCGATAGACAACACAGTGCTTGATCGGATTCTTGGCGAGCAGCCAGAATACGAAGCAGAAATCAAGGAAATAAACAGGATGCGCAGGCCTTTCAATGCTGTCGAATTGAAAGAATTAGAAAAAGAATTCCTAGCAGACAAGACGCATGACAATTTTGAAAAGATAGTTAAATATCTGGGCGACCAGTTCACAGTCGACCAGATCTCAGGATTAGAGCAGGGAACAAGATATATTCTTTATGATCATTATTCTCAAATGGTTTTGAATCTGGAGAGCAGGTTCAAGGAAGAATATGCGCCTGATACATCGCTTCAGATGCAGAAAGCAAGAGCCAACACTCTGATCATTGCAGGCATTCCGAGAGACTTTGTGAATCACGTTGCTACTGTCTACGACATTGAAGGCGACACCAGCAAATACACAGAATATCTGAAAGAGAAGGTAGAGCTGCTGCCTGACGAGATCGCAGAAGCTTCCATCAAAGAACTTACGCTTCTCAAGGCGGCCGCTCTTGCGGATCACATGATAGAACAGGGCCTGTTGTCGCAGGAAGAGGCCTTGAAGCAGTACAACGCCTTGTTGAGGGATCCTCGCTTTGACATAGATGTTTTTGTCAGGACCATGAGCGAATATGTTCCAGGCGCCCTGAATGAGCTCAACCTGAAATTCGCAGGATATTCAAAGGTATATCTGCCTAGGGATGCATATCTGATAGAAGAAGCAGACATGATCCTTTATCCAGAAACCAGCATCTTTGATGTTCTGGTCAATAGGGACATGCTCAAGAAAGAGAATTATGACAAGATCACAAAACTTCTTGAACAGGCAAGCAGTGAAGTCGGCATGGAAGACTATTCTGCCTTTATCGAGAGATATACAGAACTGCTGGAAAAAGAACTGGAAACAGATCCTGATTTCAAAGACGCCAATGAACGCATCTTCAGTTTCGTCTTTGACTCTTTGGAAAAACAGGGCGCATTGGCAGATAAAAAGGTTGTCTTTGCAGATACCTGCTGCTGGTCGATCCCGACCCATCTGGAAGCATTGTTCAAGCTCAACAGGCCGGACATCTCTGCAGGCAGCTTCTATGTCTCTGCATATTATGAAGACCCTGCTGTTGCATTCTCTGAGTTCATCGTCAAAGGCACTATGACAGAGAAGAAGCAGAAGATGAAGATAACAGAACTTGAGAATAAATTACAGCCGGTCCAGTACCGCAAAGAAAGCTTCTTTGACGAGACACAGCCTCCGCTCTATGACAGGGCGCCTAACATCGGACATGATGCAATAAACTTCTTCAGGAGCCTGCACATGGGCGCCATCGCCAAAAAAGCCGCGCCTGTCGCGATAGCAGAAGCTCCTGTCGATGTCCTGAGAAGAAAGCTTAGGACTGTAACAGAAGCTGAAGACATATACTATGCTGTCAGAGACTATGTTGCAGCAGAGACAGGTGCCGACGAAGTAGCGATTGCAAATGAGATTAACAATTACATGCTGGATGTCGTTGATATTCCTTTTGAGCCAGCCGGCGTTGTGAAGGCTGTGCTTGATGCAAGACAGCTGCTTACGGACATAAGAATCAGGCAATATGAAGAGAAAGGTCTGCCAATGTTTGATGCTGTCAGGGAACTGTCGAAAACCTGGACTAACCTCAAAGAGATCGCATCAAGAAGAATAGAACAGGAAACTACACCGACCGAGATCCTGCCTGCTGCTCTGGCAGGACTGGAAAGAATCGACGCCAAATCATTGGAAAAAATAATAGCAAAGAGTACTGAAAAAGGATTGAATTGGGAAGGAGATCCAGACAATCTGCGCGACCATTACAAGAGTCTTTCTGAACTGCTCGCAGACAAGTCAGAATTCAGCGAAGGACAAAGAGAAGAGTTGATGGAGACTGTCCGCAAGACATTAAGGGAAAGAGGATTGTCTGTGCCTGATGCAGAAGAAGTCCTTAGGAAGTATGAGATGAGAAAATTCAAGCTGAGCCCCATAGTTGAAGTCATGGAATTCATGCTCGAAGAGAATCCTGATTCTGCATATATTGGACTTCCGAGGGATGCAGACATGCAGCTCTTTGCACTGCTTCTGCAGCATCCGGAACTTTCAGACAGTGTTGACAGCATGCTTATTTCAAGGAATACTATGAGCAATCCTGTTTATGAAAATCTGAAAACAGTCATTACAAAGGTTGAGCTTGCTCTTGTTGAAAGGATGCCTGTAGACATAGAGCCTAAGGAAGGATACAGGACAATGGTTGCAGCATTGAAAGAGAAAATAGCTCAACTTATGGAGGCACCACAAGATCAAGCAGAAAGAAATGTTCAAAGACTGTCGCAGGACCTGTGGGAAGGCATGGTCAAGAATAAACTATATTCAAGCGACGCGATTGAAAAAGGAAAAGTGGTGTTCTTTGACACCTGCTGTTTCACATATCCTATCTATCTGGAAGCTTTGACACAGTATTTCGCAGAAACAGATGCTGATGTGGTAAGGGACCTTAAAGGAAGAACATTGGAAACAAAAAGCTATTTCTGGACAACAGAAGGCGCCCTGCCCGCTGAAACCGGAGTCGTGTCTCCGGCAGGTGCAGAATATGATTTTAATGTCATAGAGGACATGCTTGTTCATACCATAATAGAAGAACCGACTCAAGTCATAGATGGAATAGAACAGCCTGCTTATGACAGCGAATTCGTGAAAAACCCTCAATACACAGCGATCACTGACGGGGAAAAACTGATGGACGCTATGTTGACTATAATGGTCGTCCAGGACCTTGTCGCTGAAAATAAACAAAGAAAAGAGATCAATGAAGTTGTTGCAGATGCAGAAAAAATCCTGCCGCAGGAATTTGCAGGACTTACAGAACTGCAGGAAAAACTCAATAACTATCTGGAAGACTACAGCGACATCATGCTGGAAGCAGAGATCAGAAGAATAAGAGATCTACTGACAGGCGTCAGCAGAATGCTTGAAACAACTCCAGAGTTTGCAGCCACGGGCGGAATGAAAAAACAATACAATCTGGATGAGATGGACGAGAACGGAAAAAGGGTATGGCAGCCTAGCGGCGATTATGATTATGAAGGTATAGGGACCCATCCTATTGAACGGCTCGTGAATACAAAAACAGGAGAAGAGGTCCTCTTGAAATCCGGCCCATTGCATACAAATGTGGCAGAATTCGTTACACAGAGATTCCATAAACTCGCGGACAATCCTGTCGCAGACGAATCTATTGCACTATACAAAGGAGAGCTCCGGCAGATCATCCAGTTCCTGGAAGGTTATGAATCCTTCAGTTCAGATTATCCTGAATCTTTTGTAATAGGAACAGAAGAGGTCGAGCTGTCACCGGAAGTAAAGAAGATGCTCAGGAAATCTGCGCTCATTGATCTGCTTACGCTCAACTACGACAGGACAGTCTGGAACCTGATGGGCAAGGTCGACAAGGAAGCGCCGGGCCCTGATATTGTATTGATAGATCATGGCGCAAGCTTCATCAGCAGGGCGCAGGGCGGATTCAAAGGCTTCCCAGAAACAGCAGATCTCAGACAGCTGGAGCACATATTGAGCAATCCTGAATCTGCTTACAAAGGCATGGATGTAAATCCTGAATACACAGAGATGCTGGACGTTGTAGAAGGGGAACTTGTGATCAAGGATGAAACTGCAATGAGAGAGGCGCTTGCTGAGCTTGAAAGAATAACTGACGAACAGATAGATGCGATCGTTGATGCTGCATTCAGCGAAGTTCCAATTGAAGAACTGGAAAAGAATCTGAAAAAAGCAACAAGGCGGGCAAGGAATGCAATTAAATACAAGACAGAAGAGTACAAATCAATACTCGAGTCTGAGATTGCGCTGGAGACGCTTGAAAAGATAGAAGAAGAATATTACGGAGACCTGCGAGGCTATTATAAAGACGCGCTGAAGAACAGAAGAGAAAACATAGTAAACATGATCAGGGAAAAACTTGCAGTGCCTGCCGCCCCTGTCCGCGCAGAGGCAGTGCCTGTCGAAGCCGTACCAGAAGAAGTGCCTCCTGAAGTTGCTGTTCCAGAAGCAGAAATCCCAAAAGTTCCTGTTACTACAAGAGAAGGCCTTGAAAGAAGGCTGTATGAACTTGATAGTCGGTTAACAATAGATCCTGCTTGGTCTGCAGCAGAGGTGTACAATCACATAGTAGATACATTTGCATCTCTGCAAGAATTTATTAGATTGTCAGAACAATACGCAAGACTGCCTAATACTGATGTTAAGAACCTTAACAGAGTGTTCGGCAACATTGCAGACAAGATCGCGCAGGCAAAGACAGGCGACGTCCTGAGGCTGGACCAGATCATGCTGAAACTGAGAGGTCTGAAAGCCCTGAACTCCAGACTGGGGCACATCCAGGCTACAGAAGAGATGCTGACGGTTTTCAGGGAAGCTGCAGAATCGCCAGAGCTGACAGGCACAGAGATAGGCGCTCTTCAGAAATTCCTTGTCTCGATGCAGGCAACACCTGATGAACTTCCTGCAGAATTAGAAGGCAAGGGAAGAACAGTAGAAGGCGTGGACAACATCAGAATTTATGAAGCAGAAGTATCTGACGCAGAAATAAACGAAGTAATCTCGATCCTGAAAAAGAGCGGAAAACACATAGTGGAGAATGTCGAAGACGAAGCAGAACTTAAGAAAATGCTGTCTGGCGCGAGGAAGAAGTATCATATTGAAGTGACAGGCGATGTAAAGTATGACCAGCTCGGCATCTTATTGAACAATCTGCACAGAGACATTGTTGTTAATTCACATTATGCAGATGCAAAAGATAGGCTGGTAAATTCATACAGTTATGAAGAGATAAACAAGGTAATTGCAGACATGATTAACGAAGGCAAGATAGAAGAAGCTGCAGAGATAATAGAAAGCTTCAGTGTTTCAGAGCAGGACAAAGTTAAGTCTGTTTCCAGACAAATAGATGAGATAAGGGATTTGATAGACGAGATAGAGGTCGAAATAGACGAGACAAGAAGAAGCCAGCTGACACAAGAGCTTGTGAACAAGTTCAGGACTGCAAGAAGAGCCATCAC
The DNA here is from genome assembly GCA_014728875.1 of Candidatus Woesearchaeota archaeon. Classification (GTDB taxonomy): domain Archaea; phylum Nanobdellota; class Nanobdellia; order Woesearchaeales; family WJKV01; genus WJKV01. Next base: position 14,438 of record WJKV01000111.1, read on the forward strand.
AGGCCATCCAAAATTCGAAATCGCAATAATGGGTGAGGTATTGTTTAACAGGCTTGTTAGGGACGCAATTGAGAGAGGACAGATAGATCCTGAAATGCTCTATACAACAATCGATGTTCACGACATGGGAAAAGGCAACATGGCTGCTGTTGAAAGGTTATTGAGGGAAAATCTTGACAGTGCTGGAAAAATAACTCCAGAAAAGGTCTCAGGGCTCAGACACATTATCGGAAATGAAAGGGACGATAAGCTGAGGATTTATTTAAGAATTCTCGGTCATCCTGACACATTAATAACAAACAAACAGCTTAACACAGAACTGGAAAACAAATTAAGAGCTGCGCCGGAATCTGAACTGAATACCTTTGCCGGCATCCTAGAAAGGCTAGCTGAAAGAGAAGTTCCTGCAACCGCCGAAGGCATTATGGAGAATCTCAAATATGTGCTGGAAGACGCCAGGATACAGGAAAAATTCGGATTGGGCGGGGATGAAGTTAGCGGCCTTGAAACAAAAGCAGATCTTACTTATCTCGCGCTCAGGCTTGTTTATTTGCTAAGCGATAATGAAATTGCAGCTGGCGCAGGCTTTGCAGAAGTTGATGCGCTCAATTTCGAAGAAGTCGACGCGCTTGCAGAACACGCGCAATTAGTAACCAAGGTATTGAAAGAGTCTGAAAGAGACATAAGAGAGAAGTTCGTATACACTTACGGAAAAAAATTAGAAAAACCTGTTGCAGAAGAAGTCCTGCGTATTATATATGAAAGATTGGCCAGAGCTGAAGATCCTAAAATAGCCACCTCAGACGCTGATGTAAAGAAACTGCAGGTGTTGGTCGAAGACGCACCTCTGGATATGTGGGAAAGAGCGCTCGATGCTGAAGACTATTCAAGATTAATGGCACTAAAAGGCAGGATAGACAGGCTTGAACCAAAGGTTGCTGCATCTGAAGAAGTAAGCGACCAATTGCTACAGGAAAAAGCACAAGCAAGAAGCAAAGTTCAAGCTGAGGCAGAACCTGCTGTTGCGCCACCGAGAATGCTTGCCCTACCTGCGCCTGCAGTAGTTCCTGCGCTTCCTTTCTTTGACATGCACGACGAACTGAAAAGATTGGGCAAGCCTTATGACACGATGGCGCTGGAAAGACAGGGCATCATCTCTCTTGACCAGCTCGCAGAAACAAGCCCGGAAAAGATTTCAATGATACTGGGCGTTACAATGTTCGAGGCGAACAAGATACAGATATTTGCAGAGCTTCGCTCACTGGGCCTCGGGGAAGGCGAACTGTACATTCCTGACAGCGCACTCACAGAGATAGCAGGCAGGCTTGCTATGCTCGCGACATTCACAAATCATTATGCTGACGCAAGACGCATGAAGAGATGGCTGAAAGAACTGGGCTATCCAGAGACGCTCCAGATCTCTGCATTGATGCATGACATCGGAAAGACAGGTCCGTATGACATATTGAAGGATTCGCAGCTGGTTGTGGCTGACCTTGCAGACAAGAGCATGGCAGACGAGATAGACGTCATCCTTGAGCTGTTCGGCATTGAGCAGGCAAAGCCGGGCATTACAAAACAGACAAAGATAAACACCTTCATCAGGAAGCATTTTTCAAGAAAGGAACAGAAGACCATCCGTGAAAAACTGGCAAGGATAACAAATCCTTTCACAGGCATGCCATTCGATCTAAAGAAAGATACTATGGGCAATCTTTGGGATTCCCACACAATCTGGGGCATAGACACTATGAAAAATAGCGGCGTGCCTGAAGCACTGTGGAGGCCTATTGCGCGGCATCATGTGACAGACCTGCCTGCGATAGAAAGCCTGCCGAGAGAAGCAAGAGATCTGATGCAGGACCTTTATGTGGATTCTGCAGAAGAGCTCAACACAGAAGACAAGATTCTGCTGCTTCTTGACAAGTATGACGCATTCAGAAGAAGAAGCAGAAAATCTCACGGGGAAGCTGTGAAAATACTACAGATCATCGCTTCAAAGAGCATCTATAAGGAAGATCCAGAATTCCAGGGGCTGCTTGCAGACAAGATAAGCAAGCTGAAGGATGAGATAATAACTCCGCTGGATCTGCCTAAGACAAGTCTGGCTTCAAAGGCGTGGGATCTTGCAATCTTGCCGTTCAAAACAATGGCAAAGAATTACAAGCGGTATGGCGCGGCTTTCATAGCAACAGGACTTCTTTATCGAGTAGGTCTGTATGGCGCCACCCAGAATCCTTTGTTTGCAGCATACGCTCCGGGAGAGAGCTACATCAACCTGGCAGGATCATTTGCCATCAATAAATTTATAGACATGTTCAAGAAAGAACCTCTTGTGAGCAAAGAAACAGTGGATGCAGAAAAGAACAAACTGGATGCTCTCTTGGACCAGGTGGGTTTGAAAGGCTCGCCTGCTGCAGAGAAGACGTTCAGCCTGCTCGAACGCATCACGCAGGGGCTTGAAAAAGAATACTCAGTCGCAGAAAAAGTCAAATATCACGGTTTCACGCACGCAACAGAATTGTTCGAGTTCACTTTCAAGGCTTTGAGGAATGTAGAGGAAAAAGAAGGCATCAAGTTCAGCCCTGAATTCTATGAACTTGTCACAATCGCCACATTAGGGCACGATTTCGGATATTATGAAGAGGGAGAGGCAGGCACTATAAAATTCAGGCACGAAGACAAGAGCAAAAGGATTATCGCAGACGAGCTCGGACTGGAGAACAGGGAGCAGGCTCTTGTCAATTACATGATCCTGGGCACAGAGTTCAAGCA
>WJKV01000112.1 GCA_014728875.1 Candidatus Woesearchaeota archaeon
ATTTCTTTTCTTTGATGTCAGGGATATGGTTGTGTCCTGGTATGTCTTTTTCTCTTCCACTCCTGTCCCTATCCTGTATTCCACATTGTAGCGATGGTCCACTCTTGCCTTCCATCCCATGTCTTCGCCTGCCTTGAGAAGAGCTCCCTCAAGGATGCCGTATTCAACCTCAGTTCTCATCTTTACATTAAAGTCGTCCATTGTAGAAATCTTTTGCAGTATAGTCATTAAATAGATGACGAGAACTGGTTCGGAAATCTTACGATAACCACTGCATAATTTATTTAAAATGCGCAACCTTTATTAATCATGCATACCTGATATTTTGCATGGGGGTGTTTACATGAAGAAGACTATAGCTGTATTATTGCTTTTATTGATAGGAACCATGGTCCTGGCAGGATGCGGAACCCAGACATTGGAACCTGTCGAAAAGGAAGAGATGCAGGAAAAAGCTGTAAAGAAGCCTGCTGAAGAGCCAGAGGAAGAGGAATACGATTTCTCGCAGCCGCCTGCATTCCCGGAGGACTGAAAATGAAAAAACTGTCTATAATCAGTTGTTTTGTTTTTCTGCTTGTAAGCTCTATTGTTTTTGCATCAGAGATAGAGCCTTCTGATTTCAGTTTTCATGATGAGACTGTTACATTCAACAGCGCAACAATCGAGGGTTACAGGAGCTATCAGCAGTATGACATCTTTTTGAACCTGACCAGAGGATGGAATCTCGTAATGGCAGGGACAAGTTTCTTTGATGAATATGTCCTGCCGGGAAGCGAATTGGGCATGAAAGACATAGAAGTTGTGTTTGGAATTTTTCCTGCATCAAAGCAATATATTCCGCTTCATCCTCAGCCAGATGAAAAGCAGCAAGAAAAGCTGAAGAAAATAATATCATCTACGATTCCAGAGGAGAGGGAAGAGATAAAGACCACTGCAAAATGGATCTTCGCAAAAAAATCAGGAATCCTTAAGCTTAAATCCAGTGTATTTTATGATGTGATCGCACTTTGGGACGGATGGAACCTTGTCGCTTTGAATACTTTTCTTGAAGATGCGAGCCTAAATGACTACAAAGGCAGCTGCAAGATCCTGAAAGCTTACGAATTCAAAGACAACAGATGGATAAGATGGGACCTGGACAAGGCAATAGAAAAATCAGACCTTGGAAAAGGCCTTGCCATAAAGACAGGCAATGACTGTGTCATGTATGGATCAGAAGAGAAAATGACGCCGCCTGCACTGCCGGAGGACTGAAAATGAAAATACTTGCTATATTTATGATATTGATTCTGCTTTGCACGAGCATCGTCATTGCAGACGAATTCAATGACTGCCCTGGAGATAAAAGGACAATCAGGGGCGCTGTATATCTTGCAGAAGGGGAGGGCTGGATAGATGGAAGGCCTTTGCCAGGGATAACAGTAGAGATAGAGAGCAGTTGCGGCAAGTTCTACGAAGATGTTGTCACAGACCGGAATGGAGAATTCAGGGTAAACGTGCAAGGTCCTGTGACTGTCGACCTTAAGAAAGGGCAGCCTTATTTCGGAGCAGGCCATTATGTTCACAACAAGAACACGAATGCAGACATTACTGTAAAAGAAGGCAAAGAGGTTTTTGTCAATGTCCTGAATCCAAGATTCAAGAACTATCCAAGATCAAAGAACATCCTTGAATGCGAAGACGGCAAGACACACCATTCATGGCATCCTCAGATATATTACGAGAAAAAGATGGGAACCTGCACGCTTACTGCACACGATGGTGTCAGGGCATTCCAGGATGAAATAAGTTTTGATTCTGTCGGCGCTTCTATTGATGTGAAATTGGACAAGAAAGTGAGCGAGATCAGGATGCCGAAGCTGAAGGCAAAACCGTCAGAGACGGTCTTCAGGATCAGTAAAGGCTGGAATCTGATACCGCTCGGCATGATCGGCAACGGCAGGACCACCTGCTTCTACAACGATGAAAAAACCTTTTCTTTCTTCTATGAACCTCTGACAAAGAAGTTCATCTCAGAGAGAGCAGAAAGATACTATGAAGCGCTTTACCAAAAAGAGCCTGATTTTATGGAAGATAACAAAGAAAAGATCATAATGGGTCTTGGCCTCGGCTCGATGTGGTTCGCCAGTCCTGTCGACTGTGAAATACTTTTCGAGATGCCTTCTATTCCTTCAGACATAGACCAGGAACTTTTCGCAGGATGGAACTTCCGTTATGTGAACGAGTACCTGCAGGACGCCACATTGAACAGGATAAGAGGGGACTGCAGTATTGAGAAGGCGTATTACTTTGACAGCGAAAACCAGGAATGGGAATTGATAAATGCGAACGAAGAGTTAGAATACGGAAAAGGCTTCATAATAAAAGTTGCAGAAGACTGCACCTTGGATACTGTAGCACAGGGGATGAGGCCGCCTTCACTGCCTGGTTAAGCAACGCTCTCGCTCAGGTACTTCCGTTTGTCTGGATTCGCTGCCCTGTATGCCTCATAGCCAGGCCAGTTTCTGAAACGTCCGGCCTGCTTCATCATCCTGCTCAAGTATAATTTGCATTCTTCTACCTTGTCTGCGATGACGAACTGCAGTATCTCCAGAAGGCCGCCCTGGTTGTATATGTCAACTATGTTCTCAAGCTCTTTGAATCCTTTTCCAAGCTTCGGTATGATGTCGCGCTGCAGCATGGCAATCACGCTTCTTGGCAGCTTGGGATCAACTTTCTCTACATCAATACTGTCAAATTTTCTCTTAATATCTTCATAGCTCTGGTCTTTCAAATCCCTGAAACTGCAGAAGTCTCTGCTGCCTTTCTGCACTTTCTCGTTTATGTCTTCCAGATAACTCCAGAACACAGAAACAGCGCCTGTATAATTGCCAACATCAATCTGTCTCCATTTCTCAATCTCAGCCGCATCCATGCTGTATATTATGGTTTAATGAATATTTAAAGTTTATCCAGAATTCAAAGCTTATATCCGCTTCTTTTGGCTTCCTGTTTCCAGCCAGTGTATTTCCTAATCAGATTTTTGTCAAAATCTTCTTCTTTCATCACATTCCTGAAAAGAGGAGCTACTCTTTCATCAGTCTCATTCAGTTCCTGGTATTTCTTGGCGAACTTTCTGGCCCTGTCAAGAAAGTCTCCTGCATCCAGAAGACATGCCCTGTATTCTCCATCAAATTGACCTTTTTCTTCGCGCAAGCTCATTGCAGAATGCATTGTTTCGACAAACATCTCATATTCATCGTCAGGCGAATTTCCCTGCAGAAGTATGGCTGTCCTTTGTATCACAGTAAGGAAATCCTTCAGTCCTGAATAAGTCTTGTTCTGGACGACAGGCTTCGGCTTTACAATCCCGCCTGCTGTGAATTCCCGCGCTTGTTCTATCCTGTTCAGAAGCGAATCTATTCCTTTCTTTGTTTCCTGCAGTTCTTCCCTTGATTCTATTGTCTTTTTTAAATAACTGCCTGCCTGCCTCCGCAGTCTTGTGCATTCATGGTCATATTCTGCCTGTATCTGCCTGATTGTTTCTGGGATGTCTCTTAACTTTTCAAGCTCGTTTGAAAAATAACTGTGTGCGCCCCTGTACAGCGTCAGAAGATCAAGTTTTGCCTCAACCTCTGCTGCAGCTTCTTCAGGGTCGAACGAATGCTCTTCTATTCCGTCAGGAGCTTCTAATTTTTCATCTGCGAGATTTACAACCAGCATGTCAAGCAGGTCCATGTAAGCTTTTGACCTTGAGACTAACCCCTCAAGATAACCGACTGTCCTCACTGCCTCTATCAATGCAGCAGTTTCTTCTGATTGAGCTCCTTCTGCATATTCAAGATAATGATTGTCTAAGAGCGAATTGATGGCTGTCGAGAATTCATTGGATTGTGATTCTGTGAGCCGGGAGGAATTTTCCCTGAGCTTTTCTTCAAGCTTTTTGGCTCTCTTTTGTATTTCTTTGACCCCGGCTCTTGTCTCTCGGTCGAGCGCATCCATACCTTCCAAAACATCTGCAAGAACCGGTTCTACCTCAAGGACGCCTGCTGCCCTCTTCAGCCATTTCTCAGGAGAGTAATTATCAAGCCCGAAATACAAACCGCCATAGAC
>WJKV01000113.1 GCA_014728875.1 Candidatus Woesearchaeota archaeon
CCTCACACAGTCTGCCCTGAATGTCTTGTTCTTCAGATGATTCTCTAGAAGTTTTCTGTCTAATTTGATTTTTTCCATATCACTAAAATTTTTTATCTTTCCTTTTCCCAACAGAAGGATCAAATGGCTGAAACCCTGGCCAGAAAATGCAAGTTTCTTCAGCTGTTTTTCTTCTGCTTCAAATAGAGCTATGCTCGGTTCTGTTTTCGCACTGATATTGATTCTTTCTTTTATTTCTCTCTTAAGAACTTCCTCTGCGCCTTCATAACCTATACATACAGCTTTCATGCTGTGCTTTGTTGTTTCCGCATATATAAATATATGGGCAAGACTTATAAAAAACAATAAAATTCTCAAGATTCGGTGATAATATGAATGAAGATTTGACCCGACAAGAAACAAATCCATATGAAGAAGTCAGAAAAATGTATCTTGGTCTGCCCGCTATTCCTGAAACAAACCAGGGCGCGGTTCCAAGAAGAGATTTTGGAGCTCCTGCAGAACCTAAAGACAGACCGACATTAGACGGTTTTGTCCAAGTGGTTTCTGCCTTGTATGAGATCCCTGAAGGCGACAGGCGGGCGTACAGGATAGAACACGAGGATTATACAGACAGGGTAAGAACAAAGATCATTGCTCCAAATGAAAGTTTTGTTGAGATTGCAATAGACCTGCCAAACAATACCAGCAGTTATTCTGCGAGGATAAATTTCAAGGAACGACAGAGACGAACAACAGCCTTGAAAATTGATCTTAGAGGATTGAAAAAGAAACTGGCACAAAAAAAATTAAGAGATTTCACAAAGACTTCCCCGAAGAAACTAAAGAAGATTTTGGGCCTGGCCCATTAATTTATTTTTCAAATTCTTTAAGTCTCGACTGATGTTTCAGGCCGTCGATAGCGTCTGCAGGGTTCGTGCTTTTTACAACATAACTTCCCGCCACGACAATGTCAGCGTCGCATTTCTTTACTGTCATCAGGTTTATTCCGCCGTCAACTTCTATCTCGAAATTCATTCCTTTCTTTTTCTGCAGTTTTCGCAGTTTCTTAAACTTTGGGACGCAGTCCTCTCTGAATTTCTGACCGCCGAAGCCAGGCTCTACTGTCATGATGAGCACTATTTCTATTTTTTTCAAGAATTTTTCTATCTTTTCAACCTGTGTTCCAGGCGATATTGCAATCCCTGCATTGCATCCCTCTTTGTGTATCGTATCAATAAGCTTGTTTATGTTCTCGCCGAATTTGCTGCATTCATAAGAGACAGTGATTGTATCGCTGTATTCTGCAAACTGATGTATGTATTGCGACGGATTGGATATCATCAGGTGCGTGCTTATCTCCTTTTCCCATATTTTCCTGACAGCTTTTATCACAGGAAAACCAAAACTTATATTTGGAACAAAATGGCCGTCCATAACATCCATGTGCAGGCTGTCTGCGTTAGGTATTTTGTCTATGAATTTTTTTAAATTACTGAAATCCGCGCTCAATATGCTGACTGAAACTTTCACCACTTTAACTAATCACCTTTTTCCTTATAATAGATCAGCCCTTAACAACTCCAATAGGTCTTACTCTTGCAACTATCTTGCAGATGCCCGAGCCTTCTGTTGCCTTGATGACTTCATCCACATTCTTGTAAGCTTTAGGCGCCTCTTCTGCAATGCCTTTCCATGACGCGCTCTTCACAATGATGTTGTGCGCTTCCAATTCTTTTTTGATAGTCTCTCCCCTGAACTGTCTCAAAGCGCCGTGCCTTGACATTGCCCTTCCGGCGCCGTGCGCAGTACTGCCGAATGCCATCTCAAGGCCTTTCTGAGTGCCGACCAGGATATAGCTTGCAGTGCCCATTGTTCCCGGAAGGATAGCAGGCTGTCCTATTTTCCTGTAAGCTTTCGGGATCTCAGGATGTTCTGCAGGAAACGCCCGTGTCGCGCCTTTCCTGTGCATCATCACTTTCTTCTTTTTGCCGTCGATGACATGTTCTTCTATCTTTGCGATATTGTGCGCAACATCGTATATTGTTTTTAATTCTTCTGGCTTGGTGCCGAAAACCTGCTTGAACGCGGTCCTGACCCTGTGCGCGATTATGTGCCTGTTGCACCATGCATAATTTGCAGCTGCGCACATTGCACCGAAATATCTTTTTGCAAGGTCTGAACCTAATGGTGCGTAGACTAATTGTCGATCCGGCAATTGCTGCAATAATTCAGGATTGGTCTTCTCCATCTCCCTTATGAAATCGCTGCATACCTGATGCCCCAGCCCTCTGCTTCCGCAGTGTATCATGACTGTGATCTGTCCTTCTTTCTCGATACCGAAGCCTTTTGCAACTTCCTTGTCAAATATCTTGTCGACATACTGCACTTCAAGAAAGTGGTTGCCGGCTCCGAGAGTGTCAAGCTGGTTTTTTCCTCTTTCTTTTGCCCTGCTGCTGACATAATCTGCATTTGCGTCAGGCAGAGAGCCGTTGGATTCACAGTGCTCAAGATCATCCTCAAAACCGTAATTGTTGTCTACTGCCCATCTCGCTCCTTTGTTCAGGACCTTGTTCAGCTCTTCCTGGCTTAATCTGATGTCGCTCTTGCTTCCCACGCCACAGGGAACATGCTCGAACATCGCTTCGACTATCTGCCTTGCTTTCGGCATCACATCGTCTTTTGTTAAGGGGGTCGCGAGCATCCTGACACCGCAGTTGATGTCATAGCCTATTCCACCTGGACTAATGCAGCCCTTCTCTATGTCCATCGCAGCGACGCCGCCGATGGGAAAACCATAGCCTTCGTGCATGTCAGGCATTGCAACAGCAGCCTTCTGTATGCCGGGCATTGTCGCCACGTTTCTCGCCTGCTTCATCGCGCCGTCCTCTACATTCTTCAGCAGGGACTCTGACAAAAACAAAAGAGCACCTACTTTCATGTCTGCTGTCTTGGGAATTGAATATATACAATTCTCTACTTTCTTAATGTTGTATTTTTTTATTAATTCTTCTGCCATTTTTACCTCATATGTCCATCAAGACCTGGACAACATAATGGTCATCTTCTTTTCTTATGAACATGTCATTATAAGTGACAGCTTTTATGTCGCCGCCTATCTGATATTTGTGATCTGCAGCATCTCCTACGGCAGTTGCAGACAGCTTCAGCTTCTCATGATTCACTCTTTTGATCTTTATGTCTTTTATCTCGTGCAGCAGGAATCTTTTTGTGTCTATCAGGAACAAGAACTGCTCCAAGAAATCATACAGCAAGGATTTGTTGTCTTCGCTCTGTACTTCTATCTTTTCCTCCATCTTGGGCTCTATCTGCCCTGTCTTTGTGACGAAATCGAACATTGCTATTGCTGCGTTCGCAAATGCCTCTTCCATCGACTTGCCGAAAGCCTGGAATTTCAGGTCAGCTGTATGCTCAAGATATTTGTATTTCATACTATCACGTATCGGGTCATGGTTTAAATACTTTGTGCTAATAGAATTCCACTTTATGTTCTTTCTTTTCTTCTTTCTTTTCGCAGCTGTTTGATGCGCTGTCAAGAAAATTAAGATTGACCATGTCAGGCCCTTTGGCCTGCTCCTTTTTCTGCTCTTCCTGGAAACTATGGATTGCCTTGTCAAACACTGCGTGGTCGCCGACAAGATGGGTCAGCATCCTGATTATTTTTCTTATGTCTTCTTTAGAATCCCTGTTCGTATCAATCTCAATCCTCAAAAAGTTTCACCTCATCAACAACTTTTTCTTTCTCATCAGCCTGTCTTGATAATAGTTCCTGTAAAC
>WJKV01000114.1 GCA_014728875.1 Candidatus Woesearchaeota archaeon
AAATCTTCATACCATTTGCCTCTCTTTTCCTCGTGAGTTGGAATAGCAAGGCTTCCGGATCCGAACAAGACACCGGAATCCGGCTTTTGGTCTACATCAAAATCAAAAGTCTTCCCGTAATCGGCGCCTATCACTCTTCCACAATAAGGTTCCACAGGACAGTCTGTCAAGCATCTGGACCATTTTGGATTATTCTTCTTGCCTTTAAGCTCTTTTACGCACAATTTCGCACCTACAACCCATAGAAGATCATCAACTTTGCTTGCATTCAGGTCAGGATGCGCCTTGAGCAGGACCTTGAAGGCGTTGTTGGCGAACTCTATGCCTGTTTTGTCAGATATGGAAGCTCTGGGCTGCACATCCATGACCATCAGATTTGCAGGAACCCTGACTTTATGGATATCTACTGCAACACAATGCTCGTAAGGATTACTGAAAGTTGTCAAGCCGTATTTGACATAATACAATAGCAAAAGATTTGCTTTCTTTTCCTGGAAATTCTTGAATTTCACTATCCTGTCGCGGGCTTCGTTGATGTCTTCAATGTCATTGACAATATTCAAGGGATTTCCATCATATTCTTCTATCAGTGTCTCTAGAGCGCTATCTAAATATATTGCTCCTGGTTTTGCATTCGGATGGCTGAGAAATTTCTTGAACAGATTCCTGTTCCTTACTGGTCCTCTCTCCCTCAACTGCTTTGCATCAAGTATCTCAGGATAAAATGAAACAAGAAAATAATAATCACGATATAGTCTTGCACTGTTTGTATTGTAATCCCAGAAGACACTCAAGAACCAGTACATTGCATTTTCCTGGCTTTTTGGTTCAATGAAAGAAGGAAGCAAAGCTTCTGGATAAAGATAGTCATAAGCAAAAACACCTGTCCGTTCATCTCTTGCTCTTACTCCAATCGTAAAAACTTCATATGCTCTATCCAAATCAAACGTAAGGGTGTGTCCGTTTCTTTTCTCAACATAAACACTACCTTTTCCATTTCTTTTTCCATTCTGTCTTCTTGCCTTTTTTGCCATTCTTTATCTGGGCATCGCCGTTATTTAATTTCACACCGTCTGCTTTTGCCTTTTCCATTGCAGATTTTTTTACAAAAGCCTTGTCATAGATTGCTCCTCTCGGTCCTGTGAAGCATTTGCCGCACCAATACAAATATTGATCTCTCTGCCCGAAAGCATCTGTCAGACGACTATGCCCGGGATCTTCGTCAATAATAAAACCCCGCGTCTTTGCACACATCCTATGCAGTTCTCCTCTGTTGTTCCCCAGCTGTTTCCTCAGCTCAGGATTGATTCCGTTTGTATTCGGTGTTATGTCTCCTGGAGTCCCGTCAGAGTTGAATGTGTTGATGTATCTTCCTTCTGCTTTCAATTCGTCCCAGGTCTTTCCGAGAGTCTCCAGCGAAAGCCAGTTGGAACCGAATCGCGGCGGCGTATGCAAGACAGGTATTCTATGTTTTTCTGCAATCTCATCGATGTGTCTTACAAAATCACTCTTTTCTCCTGTGATGTCCCACATCAGCCTGAAACATACATTCTTTCCCTGTTCTTTGTACCAGACTGCAGCCCTTATCCTTTCTTCATTGTCGCAATTCCACCAATTCGCACCTCTTTCTATTTTGGCGAAAGGAGTGTCGCTTACTGAAAACTGCAGTACTGTGTTCCATTGTTCTGTATTTGCAGCAACCAGTGTATCTATTCCAAGATTCTTGCCTGTAAAAATCCTATATATGTTTCTGTTCCCGCCTGTCTCTTCAAGCATGCTTATCAATCTTGACCTAACAATAATATGGCCTGGTTCACAGACCTTTCCTGTCCTGACAGGGATGTAAGTCTTCCTGTTCTTGAATCTATCATCTTTTGCAAATTTAAGATCTATGCCTGCTTCTTTATGGTTCCGAATAAAATCATACATGCCAGGAACATTCCTATTGTTACGCGCATCGTAACAGTACATGCACGAGTTCTCGCTGCTGCACGTTTCTCCGATAACAGTATTAAAACAGGACTTGCTCAGGCCCATGTCGTCATTGAATTCGCACAGACAGCTGCCGGGCGGCATGAAATCTGCTTTACCTCTTTCGATGTGGCGCGCTTTTTCCTCGTCAAAACGCAACTCTGAAACCCGTTCCCTCTCCCATTTCTCGAACAAAGGCAGGAGACTGCCTTGCAATGCATGCGGCGACTGCTGTATTCCCCTTAACAGCCTGCTGATCTCGCTCCAATGAAAGACCATCTTGTTGCTTCCGCTGACAACATAAACATTATTGTCTTTATCTATCTCGACTCTTTTATTGTCATTCGGCACAGAATATCTTGATCTTAATTCCTGGCGGAAATCATTCTCAGGCGCGATCAACAGAATGCCTCTGTTCATGTAATCCTCCTGCCCTGCAGGAATAATGCCGCGGAAATTTACAAGATTAGAATGAAGATACCAGGGAAAAGGCCGTCTTGGATTGAATTCCCAGGGATTGTCAATATCTGTTTCAGCCATCTCAACATCAAAATATTTCAGCAGGACAAAACTAAGTTTTTCCAATCCAATCGGAGAAAAACTTGCATTGCTTTCTCTGCCTGTTGCAGTATCTATCCTTGTTATCCTTAGGTTTGGGCCTTCCATGCTTAGATAAGTGTGGAAACCATTTGCTTCATAACGGTCAAAATAGCCATCCTTCATTTTTCATATACCCTTTTATGCTCAATCGCCAATGCAGTATATCTGCGCGAACAGCTTTTTTTATCTGTTCTTTTAATCTCCTATCAAGTTCTGCGCCTTTATCAGCACCTGCCTTGTCTTTTGTCCTCAGCCATTCAAGATAATCCCTTACAGTCGGAAAAGGAACAGGATCCCTGAAAAAGATTCCATCCTCGAAATTGAATCTGACAAGATAGCTCGCTTCCCTGCCGTTGTCAGTCTTTGGATAAGAGTGAAATTCGTACATGTTTCCTTCTTTTCCTTTCAATTCCCCCTCTTCAATAGAAAAAGTCCTTTCCTCAAGCTTGATTGCTGTTGTTTCATCTTTTTGCACAGGAACCACTCTGGAAAGATTTGACAACAGAGGCGTCTGCCCTATTGCAATCTCGTAAGGTTTTTCCAGAAGAAAAACACTTATTCCCTTGCTTAACTTTTTCACACCGTATTCAATCCGACATAATTGCGCGCATCTGCCGACAAGCTTGTGCGGTGGAGTGTGGTCGACCCCTTTGCCTGCGTACAGTGCCAGACAACCGAACTCTCTGAACTGGAAGTCCACCTTGTATACAGAACCGCTCACAGCCGCCATTTTAGATCAGCTCTATTTCATCTCCCAGCAGGTTTTTTTCGCAGTAATGACATCTGAGCTTGAGCGGCTTTTTGTTCACCACATGGAATCTTGTAGAAACATCCTGATGCCGTGTAATGCATCTTGGATTGTTGCATTTCACGATATTTTCCACTTTCTTAGGCAGCTGCACTTTTATCTTTTCCTCTACTTTGTAGTCCTTGATGAAGCTCACTGTCGCGTCAGGCGCGATTATGCTTATCTTGTTCAGCTCACTGTCTGAAAGATCCCTGCCTTCTATCTTGAGGACATCCTTGCTCTTCATCTTCGGGCTGACCAGGTTCATCCCTACGGTCACCATGCCTTCTTCTTTTCCAAGAGAAAGTATCTGGGCGACCTTCAGTGCGTGGTTCTTTGGTATGTGGTCTATCGCGATGCCTTCTTTTATCGGAGGAATCTTTATTTCTTTTTTAATCTCGCTCATTTTATCAAACCTAAAACCAAAGCCATTATCGCCTGTCTCACAGGTATTCCGTTCGCAGCCTGCTGAAAATAGATTGCATGTTTTGTGTTGTCAACGTCTGTGCTTATCTCGTTCACCCTCGGCAAAGGGTGCATTATCGCAAGGCTCGGCTTGGCATGCTTTAGCATGTCCTTCTTGATGACATAAACCCCTTTCACTTTTTCATATTCGATTGGATCTGCAAATCTTTCCCGCTGTATCCTTGTGACATACAATACATCAGCGACCTCGATGATCTCTTCGACCTTCTCGTGCTCGCTGTAATCTATGCCTCTTTCGTCTAAAAGCTTAAGATAATCTTCAGGCATCTTCAGCTGGGGCGGCGATACAAGATACAGCCTGCACTTGAACAAAGATAATGCTGTCGCAAGACTATGCACTGTCCTTCCATACTTCAGGTCGCCGACAAGCGCAATCTTAAGGTTTGTTATGTGGTCCTGCGATTTTTTAATAGTATAAAGATCGAGCAGGGTCTGTGTCGGATGCTGGTTGGCTCCGTCCCCTCCGTTGATGACAGGGATCCTTGTGCTGTCTGCTGCAAGCCGGGCCGCACCGTCCAGCGGATGCCGCATCGCGATTATGTCTGCATACTGCTCGACAGTATTGACTGTATCTTTCAAACTTTCGCCTTTCTTTGTGCTGCTCACACCAGGATCTGCAAAACCGATTACTTTTCCGCCCAATCTTTCGAACGCGCTCTCGAAACTCAACCTGGTTCGTGTGCTGACTTCAAAGAACAAGGTTGCAAGAACCCTTCCCTTGAACAAAGTGCGGTTGATGCTGAGCCTGTTCTGTTTTTCAAGTCTTGCAGCTGCCTCTAGTACGTGTATGATCTCTTCGCGCGATAAATCATTGATAGAAACAATGTCCTTGCTCTTGAACCTAAACTTGCTGCTATTTTCTTTTTTCTTTTTTCTCAGCATCCTAACCCCCGACTATTGGCAAAATCCTATTCAATTTATAAATATTATTATTTCGCGCAGGTGGTTAAAATTCAATAGATTTATAAATAAACTAATTAATTGTTTTAAATGATGAGTTTCAAGAGATACAGCTGGATCATCTCATTGGCGATTCTTATAACAGTGGTGATTGTAATTGTCAACATAGACAATATTCTTAACATAGATCTTGAAGCGCAGGATGATCTTTTATCTGAAGAGGAACTGGTGCAGATCCAGCAGCAGCAGCTGCAGTTCCAGAACAATCCTGACGGCATCTTAATCGAGCAGTTCAGCGATTTTGAATGCCCTATGTGCAGGAGGGCCCATCCTATTGTATTGAATCTGCTCGCAAAATACAACGGAAAAATAAATTTCAAATTCAGGCATCTACCTCTTGACTATCATCCTGATGCATATGATGCAGCATTAGCCAGCGAATGCGCGAGAGACCAGGGCAGGTTCATTGAGTTCTATGATCTGCTGTACAGGAAAGGAGCAGGCAGTCCTGAAGCCTATGCAAAGGCACTTGGCCTTGACATGCAGGCCTTCAACGAATGCTTCATATCAGAAGAGAAAGCGCCTATAATAGAAAAGGATGTGGAAGAGGCAATGCAGAGAGGCGTCCAGGGAACTCCTTGGTTCTTTGTCGACGGTCAGAGCGCATGGCTGGATGAGTTAGAACCTATGATCATAGATAAACTGCAGAAATAATTATTTTCCTAATCCTAATTCCTTGTCAACATCTTCTTTTCTTTGCTGTTCTTCCTGCGCGTTCTCCATCTTGTCTGCCTGTGTCTGCCGGTCCTGCTGCTGCATAACCTTTTCTATTTCTTCCTGGCTGACATATTCTTCTTTATTCTTCGGTTTTCTGAAGGTGAACACGAACGCAGCGATCACTGCAACGACAACAATGGCCACAATCCAAAGCCAGGCTTTCCCTTCTGTTTCTATCTCTTCATCTTCAAAGCTTGCAACAGCCGCTCCTGTCGAGAATTTGTCGCCTTTATCGTTTTCGACAACCTCCACTTTCGATATGGGATCTTCATTCTGCATGTTGATCTCCACCTCTTTAGTTGCAGAAGGTTCAGCAGGCTCAGGAATCTTCACTGGCTCTGTCTTTAGTTTTGCAGTTATCGCAAGATCATATAAGCCGTTAAGTTCTGCTTCATAGATTGCAAAATCGTCAGATTCTGCAAGCCTGGAAGGTACGATCTTCTCCCAGCTGTTGTCTGCAAGCTTGTAGAGCATCAAGGTGCCTGCATCAAAATTGTTCAACCAGCTCTTGCTGACATGGAAATTTAGCCTGACATTTTCAATGTCGTCGTTGGAGAAATCATACAGGGTCTTTTCAACATAAGCATATACATTGTCTGGCGCACCTGGCCAGTCCCTTGGCTTTTCATCACTGCTCCAGCTCCTGATCTCCAGCGAAAGTTTTAGTATGTCCTTATTTATGAGGATTTCAAGCAGGCCGACAGGGACATTCATATTGCTGTTCTCTATCCTCAAGGTTTCATTCTTCTTTATCAAGGAAAACTTTTTTGTTATCGTGCTGCTCTTTATCGACTGGTATTCTAATCTTCTCTCTTCTTTTTCCAGGCGTTTCTCTCTTAGCTCTTTTCTTTCTTCTTCAGATTCGCCCGTCAGGACCACAATCACAGTGTCGCTCACGACACCTCCGTGTCCGTCGTCTGCAGTGACAGTGACTTCAAACTCCCCGGGCGCATAACTCATAGTGTCTGCCCATCTTCCTTCATCATCAAAGGGCTGGGAAAAAGTAAGTGTAACCTCATCATCGTCAATATCAGTTATTTTAGGATCTTTGTTGAGTATTTTTCCGCGCAACGCTTCGATCCTTTCGGGAACCTCGAGCACAGGCGGCTTATTCGGCACGATCACTGTCTTCTGCAGGTCAATACTGTTCGCTGTATCCCTGTATTTGCACACAACACCGTCGCCCCTCTTGAAAAGCTCTCTTGGCAGTGTTTTGCCTGTTTGGCCTTCGATCAGGCCGCCTTTGCCGAACCACTGCCAGCTCGGGTTTTTGCCGCTGACATCCTGTTTGTATGTTATAAGGCATTTAAGGTCATCCCCTTCAAATGCAATCTCTATCTTTGCAGTGTCAGTCTCTTCGACAGCTGCAACAGTCAAGCTAACAAGAACTAATAGTATGAATGATAATAACAACACCCTCTTTATCATAACAGTGCATAAAATATCAGTATATATAAATATTACTGCTTCCTTTAAAAAGAAATTCTTATCTTAGCTTATGGACAGTTCCGCTGAACCTGACACTGCCCATCCATTCATTGTTGAATTCGTCAAGCTCTTCTATGCTATCTTCACTGTCAGCATAGAGCTTTAAAGACGGTCCGAGCGACCTGTACGGAAGTGTCGATGTAGGGATTTCCATCCTCAAATATGCCCGATCGTCCGGTTCAATGTCCTGCTTGTAAACGCCCGAAATTATTGTTTCGTCAGAATTCATCATCTCTCCTGCCACATAGAAAGTTCCTGTGCTCTTGCCGCCGCCTATGTTTTTGACATAGACTCCGACCTCTATGCTTTCGCTGTCAGTCTTGTCAAGGAAAACAATGCTGTCGATCACCAGATCTGCCTGTGAAGTCTCTTGGCATCTGCTGTAACACTCGAACCTGTCATCGTCGAATCTTCCCTCTCCTATGTGCCTTCCGACTCCTGTTCCTATAGGACAGCAGAAGCCGTTCCTTTTCCTGCACAGGCTTTCCTTGCACAGCATCTCTTTGCAGATGCCGTCCTCGCACTGGCCAGGGCACGAAAAGGTTTCTGTCACAAAGACATCTCCTTCGCAGTATCCTTCAAGAAGCCTGGTATAGTCCTTGCATTCATCTATGTAAGTCCCTCCGGGGAATGTGACTGTCCCCTGCTTGTAATAGTCCTTGCCCTCGTCACTGTCAGTGCACGGCCCTTTCGGTGTCTGCAGCTCTGGTCCGCCCCGTACTGTTCCAGGGCCGCTGATATAGAACGGCAACAGCAGCCATTTCCCGCCGTTGCAGTCGTGCTCTTTTCCTTTTTCTATGGAACACGTGTATGCGATCACGAAATTATCCCCTGCGCTCAGCAGATCCAGGGATACAGGTATGAAAGTCTCTACCTTGCCCCTGCACCAGTTGGTCTTTTTGAATCTTGGACAGTCCAGCTTGACAGGCAGCCATTTATTGTCCCGTGACAAAACATAGATGTAGCCGAAGACATAATCATCCCTTATCTTGACGCTTGCGGCAGTCTCTGTTGTCTCGTGCAGCTCAAAATCAGAAGGAAACATCTGCATCTTTGTCTTTGCGATCGTCAGCCAGTCAGGCAGTGCCTGTCCTGCAGCGCCTATCGGACCTTTTGGCAGGCCTGGTTCGACAGGCACAGCAGGCTTTCTCAATACAAGAATCAAGACAATAACAAAGAATATAACAAGCAAAATAATCAATATCTTGGGATTTTTCATCTATCAGCACCTTTTTTAATTTAAGAAGAATTAATTGTATTTAAACTTTGTTGCTAATTATTTTTCTATATAATAGAAGCCGTAGATTGTTCGGGCATCAAATCCATGCCCCTGCATTGCTAGTGTTTTATCCAGAGGAACTTGAGCAATCAATTCATCTGTTGCTTCGCCCATAAATTCCAGGCTGGGATGGGCGATCTTATCTGTTGCATCTCTCACCAGGCCCTTTATCGGCATTTCTTCTGAGCCATAAAGCAAAGAAAATACCAATAGCCCTCTTTCCTGGGGAGAGTACGGATATGGATGCAAAACACCTGAGACAAAATAAATTCCTTTGCCAGCAGTTTTGCCGGTAGAACCGGATACTTTATGAAAAGTTAGTCCTCTGCGTTCAATGTTCGAAAGTTCCTGCAATTCTTCTGCCAGAAATCTTTCAAAAACTTCATCTGCCAACGACGGTCTGCCGTCTTCGCGCAATCTGAGCGTATTTTCAATCCCTCCTCCATTGTCAATGTCTATGCTGACCCTTACCATAAACTGTTTATGCAAAATATGAATATATAAATTTATCTGCCACTGATAAATTCAGCAAGATCCGATTTAAACCTGCTGTAATCAAACAGACCGGGTTCATAGCAGAGAAAAAGCTCGAGCTGAGGCAGTTTCTCTCTCACCTCTTTCGGAACTCTTCTTTTTCTTTTCTTTCCAACAGGACAATGCTGCAGTGTTCCGTTGCTGTCCAGAGTGAAAGTGGCGACTGTCATCCTTTCTATCAATGTCCCGTCATCCTCTGAATGGTTGTAATCAACAAACAGCTTTTCAGCATCGTAAGACCTTGTTCTAATCACATTGTTTGCAAACGCAAGCCTGTTCTTGTCCTTTATGTGCGGCGTTGCCTTGTCGCACAGAATCATGTAAACAAAACTGAAGCCTTTGTACAGCAGGGAATTCCTTCTTATCAAGGGCGCAAGGGAAGGATCAGCAGAAAGCAGCCTTACATTTTCATCATTATCCTTTATTTCTATTTTCGAATGATCAGACAGATAGAATGAGAATCTCTCCAAAAACGGAAGATTGTCCGGCTTTTTCTCTTTTGCTTTTCTTCTCTTGCTGCTCTGCCCGTGATAAACCCTGCGGAAGAACGCAATGTCAAGAACAGAAAAAACCTCTTCAAGAGAAACCTCTAGCCTTGTTTTTATTTCTGCTGTTGGGTCTATTGCTGACACATTTCCACCAAGGACCAAAAACTAGCTAGATGCTATATAAATCTTATCCAAAATGTATAGAGAATTATTCTTCATCACGGCTGACAGGCCGCGCGAACTTCAATAAATGAGCATGCTCATAACGGATTCCCAGATTCCCGGCAAGCATCATCTGGTATCTTCTCTTGTGCTCATCATCCCTGAACCTGAAAGGCCTTAAGCTGAATCTCTCCATTTCTTCCTGCATGACCATCTGGAACATCACTTCTGATGTATGGTCTCTTGCAAACTCATGTCCATGATATTCCAATTCTACATCTTCTGGTTTATACAATCTGATAGTCGGTCCGATTCTTGTCCGTTCTGATTGATAATATGGAATTAATCCAAGAGTTATTGCTTTTAGATCCCTTTCCATCTGTTTCATCCAAATAATTTCTATGCCTGACTGCAATCCAACATGTCTTGTGCTCCATCTGTTCTGTCCGTGCGCGCTTTCCTGCCTGAAGAATTCATCGCCTTCGCCTTGGTGGCCTCTGTATAAAATGTGACAAGTATGAATATTGCCTGCACCTGCTGCAAGCATCTTTTTCCTGTAATCATTTGTAGGATAATGATTTACATTGCAGACAACAAGATACTCTGTGCCGTCTTCGCTTTTCTCTGCAAAGATGTGCCTTTTTCTTTGCTGGTTCAATCTTCTTGTTAAAGAACTAACATTGCCTTTCAGATTAGGGAACATTAAAGGCTCGAACTTGAATTGAGGTTCGATCCTGCAGAATTCGCCAGTTTCATCTAGTCTGTCACAGATGTGCTGCCTCATTGTTGTAAGCTTTTGGTTTGCGTTTGGTACTGCCATTTTTCCTCTTTTCTATATATAAAACAGCTGCCAGGCCCTTTATAAAACTTACGGGGTTATATGCGGAGAATATTCGGAAATTTTTCAGGCGAAATATATAAATACAGGGGATGCATATTGATTGGCAGAGGTGAGCCATATTTCTTCAAAAAGACAGGGCCTAGAAAATGAAGTATCAGCAGGTGAATGGGATTTTAAGCTTACTTCTATCTCTCCTCATCCGTTTATAGAATATCTTAAGAAATATGGAGGAGAAGAAGTCAATATAGGTCCGAGACTGAAAGACGGCAGCATTGCGAGCGACAGGTGGCTTCCTGCAATATACAATCCTTTCATAGATGATCTGAAAGGAACAGCACAGATGACTGCAAAGGCAGGGCAGAAAGGCTATATCACAAGGGAAGAGATAGAGCAGATAGTGACAAGAGACACTTACTCATTGCTGCGTTCATGGAAGCAGGAATGGCTAAAGGATGACAGCCTTTATGACGGTCTTGTGGATGCACTGCACGAGAACAGCAGGAAAGTCGCGTACAGTGTCTGCTCAGAAAGAAAAATAATGGTCTATGATCCTTTTGAGATGTTCAAGAGAATAAACAGAAAGACGAACCTGATTATGGGCATGTTCATTGCGGGCTATCTGCTGCTGGCTGCACTGGGCGGCTTGTTTTATCATACCTACATGACAGACAAGAAAGAGATGGACGATAATGCACAAAGAATAGAAAAGATGGTCAGCTACAACATACGCCAGTTCAAGAAAGAATACGATGTGGATGTCTTGATAGAAAAAAAGATCCTTCCCCTTTTCAAGAAAGAAAAAGAATTGACAATGGAAGAGGCAGAGTCAAGATTCAG
>WJKV01000115.1 GCA_014728875.1 Candidatus Woesearchaeota archaeon
CTATTCCTCAAACCAAGCATGAAAACAGGAATTACCAGTCTGGAGCTTCGATACATCATAAAGGAATTGCAGCAATTGGTAGGCGGCAAATTAGATAAGATCTACCAGCCAGAAAAGAACGAATTATTGGTTTCTATCCATGTGCCCAGTTCTGGCAAGAATCTCATTAGGATCGTCAGCGGCAAGTTCCTGTATATGACGAAATTCAAGCCAGAGATGGACAGCCCCAGCAGTTTCTGTATGTTCTTGAGAAAGCAGCTTGGCAATGCCAAAGTCGAAGAGATAAAACAGCTTGGAACAGAGAGAATAATCCGCTTCAAGCTAAAGACTGCAGAAGGCATTAAATTGCTGTATGTTGAACTTTTCGGCAAGGGAAATATGGTGCTGGCTGATGAGAAATCGTCTATAATTGGCGTCGAAAAACAGCAAAGATGGCGCGACAGGACAGTAAGGAAGGGTTATCTATACAAACATCCTGAGATGGATCTAAATTACCTAAATGTCACAGAAGATAAGCTTAAGCAATTGTTAACAAAAAGTGAGACAGAAAAGTCAAACATAGCCAAGATGCTGGCCACAAAATTGGGTCTTGGAGGCACTTATTCAGAAGAGATTTGCCTGATTTCTAGGGTAGATAAGAATAAGCAAGAATTAGAAGACAAGGAAATAAAGGCAATTCTAGAGGCGATAAAAGAGCTTCTGGACAAGAAGATAGATGCCCGGGTCGTCTATCAGGACAACCAGGTCATTGACATCATACCTTTTCCATTGAAGATCTATGCCGGCTATGACCTGAAAGAATTTCCGTCTTACAATGAAGCATTGGACTCTGCTCTGTCTGCAATATTGATAACTGAGAAAGAGGCAGGCAGAACAAAGAAGTACGAAGAAAGACTGGAGAAATTAAAAAAGATAGTCTCAGAGCAGGAAAAGACAGTAAGAGAGCTTAAGGAAAGTAGCCAGCAGGCACAATTGATAGGAGACAAATTGTATGAAAATTACGCCATGGTGGAAGAACTGCTGAGAAAACTGCAGAAGCAATGGAAAGAACAGGGCTATGAAGAGCTGAAAAAACTGTACAAGAAGCACAAGGTTGTAAAAGAAATTCTTAAGAATCAGGAAGTTGTTATTGAATTATGATAAGTTTAATTCTAAAATCAACAAAAATCTATTTCTCTTGCGTGCAGGATGTTCTCGCATACCTCTCTCACTGCACCGTAACCGCCCCTTGCCTTAGTAACATAATCAGCAACATTTATTGTTGAAGGATGAGCGTTGACGACTGCAATCCCCATCCCTGCAGCCTGCAGGCAAGCATTGTCATTAACATCATTACCTACAAATGCGACATCAGAGAGATTTACTCCATATTCTTGTACGACCTGTTGTAGCTGTTCTAATTTTTTTTCGATGTCATGTGTGCAAGGTATCTGCATTTTCTTGCATCGTTCAGCTACAACCTTGTTTTGCTCCTTGGATAATACTATTGCATTAATATCAGTAAGTTTTCTCAACAGTTCTATACCCATTCCGTCTGTCCTGCTGCATATAACAGATTCCAGACCCTCTTCAGAAACAACGACCCTATCATCTGTAAAAACCCCATCGAAATCCAGAGCCAAAACTTTTATTTTTCTTAATGCGTCGCAGAATCCTTTTGGATCATAATAAGGCGGAAAAAGACTCTTATCCTTATAAGAAAGCTCAGAATATCTTAGCAATTCTATTCTTGAATACGGGCTTTTTTGAGCTTTCATATTTTATATTGTAGAATTGAGTTATTTAAATAGTTTATGGGGCATATAATCAAAGAAAAAAATTAGAAAAGAAAAAGGCTTAGTAATAATTCTGTCCTTCTCCTTCTTCTTCAAACTCTTCGAAATCTTCGTTGCCTTTCATCCTGCTGAATGCCACGATCAATCCTATGATTATCAGGATGACGATCACAACAATCAGGCCGATTGTCAATGCTCTTACTGTGCTTTTCTTCTTAACAGGCTCTACTGCCGGAGTTCCGTCGATCTCTCCTGTCAAAGTAACCTGTTTAAGTGTTTCGTCTCCGCTGTTGACGCTCAGGCTGAATGCTTGAGTTCCTGTGATGCCTGCCATAGGCGTAAGGTATACAAAAGCACTCTTGATTTCTCCAGGTTTCAAAGTCATAACATTTGAAGGATTTACTTCAACTGTTGCCCATCCTGCAGCTCCTTGTATATCAAGCGCATAAGACGAAGCACTGTCTCCTGCATTTGTGATGGTTATAGGATAGGTCAGTCTTTCGCCAGGAGCAACACTGTTTTTCGGTTGTCCTATTGCAATCAATGCCTTTTCTTCTGCAGGCGCTTCAATACTGCACAATCCGCCGTCTTCAACAAAGATGGTTCTTTGTTCTGTCATGGTGTCATAATCATCATTGTATGACAATGTGATCTCTGCAGTATATTGGCCAGGTTCTGCGCAGTTAGGTATTCTGATGAACAGCTCTTCTGAAGTTGTTATTTCGTCAGATTCTATCTCATCTATGAAATCAGATGCCTGCAATCCAAGTTCTGGAACAGCGACAGTGACTTTAACTTCTTCATCCTGTTCTCCCTGGTTTTCTATCCTGACTGTTGTCAGCAGGGATCTTCCTGCTTGTACTGTTGAACCGGGACTGAATGAAACATCCCTAACTTCAAGACCGTGTCTTGCAGTATCGATGTTCAAGTTGAAGTTCAGCTGGAATAGCGAGCTCCTCTTGTCGAATGCAAAGACTCTCAGCAAATAATCGTCTCTGTCCATCCTGCTAGGCAGATGCATGTCCAGATTCACGGTTCGTGATTCGCCAGCATCTATATCAAAGATGTCTGAAGCATCGGTTATGACACCGTGCTCGAAACCGTGGATCTCTGCTGATAATCTGATGTCGTCTGCATCAGCAAGACCGATTACTTTCACTTTCAAATTCAAATCTGTGTTTCTGTCAACTTCGATTACCTCGTCAGTAGATATGATGTCTCCGTCGAGTTTAACGAAGTCAACTGCAATAGGAACTGCGTTTACAGTAACTGTAGCAGCTACCAAACTTAGCAGTAATACCATTAAAACGCCAAACACCTTAACTTTGTTTGATATCATTTTTGTCTTTCCTCCAACTGTGTTTTTGTTTATTTAAGGACTATAAGCCTTCCCAAACCCCCAATAGGCACATTTATATTTGTTATTGCTGAGTAAATACTGCAAATATATAAACCTTTCGGTTAGTTTGTTATCTTGCAGTAGTTACTTCGCACACAAATGTTGATGTTTTTGCTGTATATGACAAGCCGACAGGCTTGGGTAATTGCTGTTATTGCTGTTGCAAATGAAGCCTCTTGGATATTGGCAATGCTTGGATTTTAAGCAGTCCAAACATTTGTTAGCGTAAACCAGCTAAACTCATGCTGTGAATCTGAAATCTTTTGGAACCACTGTTATTTCTCTATGTATTACTCTTCTTAATTCGTCATTGCTGACAGTGATTCTGACTTCATATTCTCCAGGTCTAGCATCGCCCGGTATGTCGATGAATAGATTCCTTAATTCATCCCTATTGCTTCTAAGATCTTCTATCAGGATGCTTTTTGTGATTCCCAGCTCAGGGACGCTCACCCTTATTGTTACATCTTCAAAATTGAATACTGCATCATTTGTTACCAGAACAGACGCTGACAACAATTCTCCAATAGGAAGAACTTCTCCGTTTGTCAGTGCGATTCTGTCAACAGACAGATCGCTGTTTCTTGTTCTTCTGTCTTCTGGCAGGAATTCGACAACGGTCAATACATAAGTTGCACTGACACTATTATCGCTGTCATCTGTAACAGTGGCCGTGATAGGGAAATCTCCTAACTCTGTAGGTATCCCGCTGATCATTCCTGAGATAGGGTTGATTGTTACTCCTTCTGGAGCTCCTGTCATGCTGTATGTCAAAGCCTCTCCGAACGGGTCGCTGGCAACAACCTGATACTCGTATTCTTCATTCAAGACTGCAACCTGATTAGGTATTGCAGCGATCAATGGATCTGCTCCTTGTTCAGCGAGTTCGACCCTTATGGTAACATCATCAACGTCATGAGCCCCGTTGTTGTCATAAACATACAATCTTGCGATATAGGTCCCTAATTGCGTGTATGTGTGGATTGGATTTTGCGAATCGCTTGTTGTTCCGTCATCAAAATCCCAATGATATCTTGCTATTTCTCCGTCAGGATCAAAACCAATGCCGACAAAACTTACCACTAACGGATTTGTTCCTTCTGTGGGATGCGCCTGTGCAATCGCAGTAGGCGGGATGTTTGTCAATGGTCTTTCTGTGATAATGATTTGTCTCGTATCGCTTGTGCTTGCACCATTGCCGTCTGTCACAGTAACTCTTACTGTGAATACGCCTTCATCCATGAATGTGTGAACCGGATTTTGTTCTATTGCTGTTCCTCCGTCGCCAAAATCATACATGTATGTCAAAAAATCCCCTTCATCAGGGTCGGTGCCTATTGCAGTGAATTGAACAACATCTCCTGCATATGCTCTGTCAGGGCCGTTCAATGTAACTGCAGGAGGAAGATTTGGATTCAGCAATGGATCCTGCACGTTTATGCTGAGCGTATCGCTTCCGATATTGTTTGCAGTATCTACAACCCTTACAGTTGCCATGTAGTTTCCAGGCGCAGTATAGATGTGAACAGGATTCTTTCCTTCTGCGTGGCTTCCGTCTCCGAAATCCCAGCTGTATTTAAGATCACTTTCTGCATCCTCATTATCTACTGCTGTGGCAAAGAATGCTACATTCAATGGTGCAGACCCTTTGTCCTGGCTCGCAACAGCTGTTACAACAGGAGGCAGGTCATATAATTGTGCTTTGGTCACTGTTATGGTCACTGTGTCGCTTCCGACATTATTGGCTGAATCAACAACCCTTACTGTCGCATAATAAGTTCCTTCTGTTGTATAGATGTGAACAGGATTCTTTCCTTGTGCATAGCTTCCGTCTCCGAAATCCCAGCTGTACAGCAATGTGCTGTCCTGGTCATTATCGTCGGCTGCAGTAGTAAAGAATGCAACTGCAAGCGGCAGCTGTCCTGCGTCCGGCGACGCAACAGCAGTCACCATAGGAGGCAAGTCTGTAATCTCTGCACCAACAGAGATTGCAGCGATTTGTACAACTAGTACGATTGAGATTATAATTGCAATTATGTTTTTCATTTTCATTTTTCTCTTTCCCCACTAGATTTCTCTTTTTTAAATTAAGGAAAATAAAAAATTAAAATCTTATTTTTTGGCTTCTCTGGTTTTCTGTATCTGCTGCCACACTTCATATCCGTTCATCCCGCCCAAAGCAGAACTATTGTTGACTGTTGTGAAGTATGTCATAGCCAGATCGTCTCCGTTATAGAGCTCAACCCTGAACAGATTGGCTTCTTTACCCTTCTGGTCGTAGGCATGGATCCTCATCCTCAGATTTGCGCCCGCCTTCTTTGCGATTTGATGTTGCGGCAGGTTAGGATCCTGTACTGCACCATAGATTATGTTCATCAGATTGGTTGCGTATCCTTTCAACTTGTCATCCTGGATAGTGCCGATCAATGCTCTGAATTCGTCTATGGAATAGGCTTGTCCAGAATCTTTCTTAGGATCCAGATTCTTTTTCTTGAGATTTTCCAGTTCAGTTTCTAATGCCTTTTTGTCAGCTGCTGCATTGTGCCTCTCGCCATTCACTAGTATCCCTTCCTTGCTCATGTATCTTGTCTGCAAGGTTTTTTGCCTTGCGATTGCATCGAGCAAGTTCTTTACGCCTCTCTCGCTGATTTTGTCTCTTCTTGTTTTACCTTCGTCAAGATGAGTCACTACATAGAACTGATCTTCTTTAGCGTCATACATTACTACCTTTTTCTGCATGTCCCTGTCTTTTGCAGCCAGCTGCCTGTCCAGCCTGACAGCTTCTGGGGCGCTCTTGCCCTCATACATCTCAAGGAACGCTGCCCTGTAGAAATTGAATTCTTTGGTTTCTCTAGGATTCCATTCAGTTCCAACAACAGGGAATGCGACATAAGTTTCATCGCCCTTTGCTTTTAGATACGGCTTAAGCGCAGGATCCAGTTTTGTTTCCAAGGCAGTCGGTGTGAATACAACATTTCTTATCTGCTGCACTTCAACAGGATTTGCAGCCCTGTATATTCCAATCTGCTTTCCTTCTTTGTCAAAGAAAGTGAAAAGGATAGAATGCTGGTCTGCTTTGTTTTTTTGCAGAGATGCAGTAAGACTGAAGTCTTCTCCAACTTTCTTTTTGAACTCTTCATTAGCCAGGAAAGTTTGTCTCAATACTGCCATCGCAGTTTTTGACTCTTCTGTCTTAAGATCTTCATTATCGAAAGTTTCTCCCCACTGTGTTTGGACAGTTGACCATTCGGTTTTCTTTTCAGCCGGCTGCTCGCCAGGCTGTCCTACGGATTCTTCTGGTTGTTCAGCAGGCTGCTCTCCTGGCTGTTTGCCTGGTTGCTCGCCAGGCTGTTCTTCTCCTTCGACACCTGGTTTTTTAGGCGGCACAAAAGGACTCTCTTCTTGAGCCAGCGCTTTATCTGCTCCCAATAAGATTCCACCAGCCATGGTTGTTGTAAGCACGATTTTTGTTAAGTTATCCATTTTTCTTGTCCTCCATGATTTTTATCTTAATTATTCAAGCACAAGATCCGTGAAGTACTGTCTTGCACCGACTCTCGCTCCAATATCATCTTTTCCTGCTCTTTTGCCTATGTATTCAAACTGACCATAAAGCGATGTGCCGTTTGTGAATGTCGTCTCAGCACCGACAAATCCTCTTCGCTGCGAAAGCGCTCTAATCTTGCTGTCGTGCTGTTCATAGCCGCCATTCAGGCTGACTTTTCCGAAGATTGTGCTGTTGGGAACTGCAGTCACTGTTCCTTGCACTCTTCCATAATTTGTTTTAGTATCCTCATTCCTTCCGCCGGCACCTTCAAGTTGGAGCGCCCAGTTGAAGTCGTTTGCAATCGCAGCTCTTCTAAGAGCTCTTGCAGGATCTTCCGAATTTGTTGGATTGGAACTCTCCTGCACAATGTCTTTGCCTACATTGCTGAGGATGATGCTTCCTCCGCCTTCGTACATGCTTTCAGACACAGTAGCCCTTCCGCCGATCCACAGATTAGGCCTCATGCCTAGCCATTTTCCGACATTGCCGTACAGGTTAAAGACTCCTGTATTGGTATCTGTTCTTCTTCTTGTTCTTCTTTCCTCAGGCGGCAAGTTTGGATCTTCATTGTCTACAAAAGTTCTGTTATGTATATAGAATGCAGATCCAACAAAATCATTATTTGCAACTACTGTTGCTCCGGCGTGTCCTTGAGCAATATCAATCCTGTTCCTGATGTCCGGCATTGTGACGTCTCCGAAAGCCGGCCCGTATAATGAACTGTTTCTGACAGTCACTCTGCTGTTAGAATCTACTCTTCCAGCAACACCGCCGCCGCTCACAGTAACACTGCCTCCATTGAATCTTCCAGTAACATCCAAGTTAGCCTGTCCGAAACCTTGGGTTACTCTTGTTTTTGTCTTTGTATTAATTTCATTTCCCAGCAGATCGTTGCCTCTGCTTCTGGTTTCAGTAGTATCAACACCGCCTTCTCCACCAAATGTTAATCTGGCAGTCAAAGGTGTCTTTTTTCCTTTCTTGCTGTTGAATTCTGCAGAAACATACAGTTTTCCTTTTCCGCCGTAATTGCCGGCGTCTCCTCCGGCATTTATTCCAAATACTACAGGCCTTCCTCTTTCTGTTGTTTTGGATAATTCAGCACCAGCGCCCCATCTTACGTTCTCTCTGTTCTCAGGCGTATTGCTGCCTCTGCTTGACTGTCCGAATATCTGCCAGGTGCTGTTTCTTCCTAAAATACCATCATTAGCAGCAGGATTGAATTTTCCAATTCCTATCCTTGAATTGTAAGAATCAGCTTCTCTTCTATAGGCTGCTTCTGCATATGCCTGGAAAGTTGCATTCTTTGCTCTTCTCCATCTCTGCAGTCTTGTTCTTCTGGTTTCATATGTTGAATGGTCCATGCCTTCTGGCCTATGGGTACTTTCTGTCTTTTCTTTTTCTCTTTTTTGCTTGAATCTCTCATATTCGCTCTTGAAAGAACTGAAATCAAACCTGTATTGTGAATCCTTAACTTCTTCTTTTGTTTCCTGCGGAGCAGGCTCGTCTGCATGTGCACCTGCTGCACCTAAAGAAAGCGCACCCATTGTTGTGGCGCCGAAAGCAAGTCCGATTTTTTTCAATAATCCCATTTTTTTAAACCTCATAAAATTTTATAACCTTAACTAGTGTTTTTCTCTCTGAAATATCCCCCTTTACCCTGAAACACAAAGTGTTTTTATTATGGAGTAATAAATTAATATATAAATGTTTCGGAAAAATTACTACTCTCAAATAAATACAGAATAGCAGATATTAGATGGGGTCGCGGGGATTCGAACCCCGATTTGCCGGTCTGGAGCCGGCTGCTCTAGCCAGGTTAAACTACGACCCCAAGCATTTGCAGGAACTTTTGATTCTTTATATAAATGTTTTTGCTTTGTTTTACAGAAATAGTAACATTTAAATATTGGTGTTCTTACTCTGGAGTGAATAAGATGGTTGAAGAGGAGATGCTTTTGAAGGAATTAGAAAACACAAAGAAATCTCTTTCTAAAGACATTGCTAATCTGAAAAGAGAGAATACCAATCTGAAGAAAAAGATCGATTCGCTTGAAAAATCACAGCTAGATAAGGAAAAATTATCAAGACAGGTCATCAACAAGTTAAAACTTGACACAAAATTATCAGACATAAAGAAGAATTTTATTCAGTATGATGAGATTGAGAACCTGATCTCAAAACACAAGACTCTTAATCTTTTGCTTAAGAAATTCGCAGAATTAGAGAATCAGTCCATTACAAAGAAACAATTCAAGCAGTTCAGCAAGCAGGTGGATTTTTTGAGGAGCGAAACAGCAAGCATCATAAGCCTGAAAAAGCAAATGACCAAATTGTCTTTGTTAGAGCAACAGTTAAAGCTGATTGCAAGAGAGCTGCCTAAGATCAAGACAGAGCTCAAGAAGATCAAATAAGGGGGAATTTAGGGTGAAACAGAAAAAACAAAGAGAAGAACAGCCATTGGATCCTAAAATAGCTATAGAGCTCAAGAAATTAGAACGAAATCTGAAAAAGGCATTTACTGCAGTCAAAAGAGACATCAATATCTTCTACGGAGAATTCGCACGGTTCAAGCTTTCTACTTCCAACCAAATCAACAAGTTAAAATTATCAGATGATAAAGTAGATAAATTATTGGTCCTGAACAAATCTGTTGAGAAGCTTAATTCTATTGTCGAAGGTCTGGAATACAGCATGAAGAAATTCGCAGACAAAGAGTCAACAAAAGAAGAATTGAGCGAGATAAAGAAAAGATTCTCGGATTATGTTGAAAAATCCGACTATAATGACAGATTGAAGGAAGTAGACAAGCAGCTGGAGATAAGAAATGTCAAATTGATAGATCTGGCAAAGATTGAGACAAAGATAAATTCAATCAAGAAAGATGTGAATGACCTGTCTGAATTGGATAATGATTTGAAATCGCTCAAAGAGAATTTTCTTAAATTCAAGAAAAGCGCATTGACCAAGTATAATGTGGAAAAACATGAGAAATGGGTAAAAGAGCTGGAAAAAGATCTTTTGCAGCTGATCTCATTGAGAAAAAAGGTAGATGCCCTTTCGACAGTAAAGGAAGTTGAGGGTATGCGAAGGATTGCTGCGCAGAACATCAAAGAGCAGGAAGAAATGAAGAACAAGTTCGATAATATCAGCAGGCTCAAGCAGGATTTCGACAAGTTCAAGGCAGATTCTGAAAAAGAAGCAAAGAAACTGGGCAAAGAACTGGCGGCTGCGAACAGCAGTCTTGCAAGACTGCAGAAGAGCCAGGATTCAGTATTGTCTGAATTGAAGGAAGCGAAAAGGATAGCCCGGGTTGAAAAGAATCTGGACCAGCTGTCCAAGAAAGTAAAGAAATTGGAAAAAGTCAAGCCGAAAGTCATAGTCAAGGAAAAAAAGACTGCAAAAGCCAAGCCGAAAAAGTCCAAGAAATCCAAAAAAGGTAAGAAAGGCACTGCAGGCCAGCGGTTCTTTGACTGGCTGGTAGAAGAATAAAAAGAATAATCTTTTAATACTATTCGGTTTTCTGAGTTTCTATCGAGGACCCGTAGCCTAGTCTGGACAAGGCGACAGCCTCCTAAGCTGTAGATCGAGGGTTCGAATCCCTCCGGGTCCGTTCTCAGTGGATCCAGCTTGCCTGGATCCTCTCTTCTTTGGCCAAACTTTGTTAAAGTTTGTTCTGACTCCCTCCGGGTCCGCTTCTATTCCTCGATTTCCTATTTATTTTCAATACTTTTCAGGTTCATGGATTCTTCGTCGCTGTAGCCTCGAGAAAAAGCAAACATTTAAATACTATATTGAATTATACATACTAGGAGGTGATATGTTATGGCACAAGTTGTAGCCAAATGTGGAGTAAAAAGACAAAAAGGATATCTTTACTTTATCGACAAGAAAGGTAATGTAGCTAAGGCTAAAATGGCCCGTGGCGGCGGAAAAAAAGGAAGGCAAAAGCAAACTATTGTTGCTAGAACAGGCGTTAAAAGACAGCCTGGTTATCTATACTTCCTTGACAAGAAAGGCAATGTCGCAAGGGTAAAAATGGCCCGTGGCGGCAAAAGGAAAAAGAAGAAAACCACCAAAAGAAAAACAAAGAAGAAAGCAACAAAAAGGAAGAAGACAACAAGAAGAAAGACAGCTAAGAGAAAGACAACAAGAAGAAAAACAAAGAAAAAAGCAACAAAAAGAAAGAAGACAACAAGGAGAAAGACAGCTAAGAGAAAGACTACAAAAAGAAAACCGGCAAAAAGAAAGACTACAAAGAGAAAAACAACCAGAAGAAAGACAACAAGAAGGAAAAAGAGAAGAAGGTAGGTTCTTTCAAATTCTTTTATTTTTTTATTTCTCATATTCAACAAATTTAAATATAACTCTATAATCCTGATTCTTTATGAAAATCCTGTTTGGTGTTTTGACCTGGGGCCTTGGGCATGCGACAAGGGACCTGCCCATAATCAAAAGACTGCTCCAGGAGGGGCATTCCGTCACTATAGCTACGAGCGGCAGAAGCCTTGATGTTCTTAAGAAAGAGGTTCCGCAATGCGAATTCATTGATTTTCCAGACTATCCTGCGCCTTACACAAAGACCGGCCTATTCGCAATGAAATTTACAACATATTTCCCCCATCTGCTCAAAATGATCAATAAAGAGAAAAAGAAATTTAGAGAGTTGATTAGCACAAGAAAATTCGATCTTGTCATCTCAGACTGCAAGTACGGATTTCATAGCAAGGATTTGCCTTGTTTTTTCATAACCCATCAGGCCAGATTCATAATCCCAAAAAGAATTAAGCCTATTGAAATTACAGGAGAATATCTGAATTCCACATTTCTCAAAAAATTCGACAAAATCTTCATTCCTGATTATGAAGATAATGATTTGTCAGGCGATCTTTCTCATAATCTGAGATTCTTCAACGGAGAAAAAATAGAGCACATAGGAATATTGTCTGCGATGAGAGAGATTGAAACAGAGCAGGACATTGACTATTTTGTCTCGATATCAGGACCAGAACCGCAGAGGACTGTATTTGAGAAAAAGATAATGTCCCAGCTTGACAGTCTTGAGGGCAATATAGTTATCACTTTGGGAAAGCCAGAAGAAGACTCGCAGAAGACAATCAAAACTAACAAATCTGAAGTAAAAATATATTCTTACCTCAAGCCCGAAACCCAGCAGTTGATGTTCAACAGGGCAAAGATGGTGATCAGCAGGTCAGGCTATACTACTTTGATGGATCTTGCCCAGCTTGGCAAAAAGGCGCTTTTCATTCCTACTGTCGGACAGACAGAGCAGGAATATCTGAGCTATTATCATAACAAGCAGAAGACCTGGTACAGTGTAAAACAGGGCAGGTTCAAGCTTTTAAGAGATCTTAAGGTCGCAGAACAATATCCCGGTTTCAGGAAATGTAATACAGAAGACACTGTTAACCGTTTCATGAAGCATGTAAAAAGAATTTGATATCAAAGATTCTCTAGATCCTTTAATCCGTGCCCTGTCACAATAGCGACCTTTACAGCGTCCGCAGGCAGCTTCAGTTTCTTTATTCCTGCCCAGGCAACAGCGCCGCACGGTTCACAGTCGATGCCCTCGTGCCTTGCCATTTCTCTCCTGGCGGTTAATATCTCTTTATCGCTGACAACTGTCGCAGTTCCGTCGCTTTCTTTCAAGGCTGCGATTGCCTTGTCCCCGTCAGAAGGATCTCCTACAGCAATGGCCCCTGCTATTGTTTTCGGCGTGACAGCCTTGATCTCCAATCCTGTGTTGAACGCCCTTACAACAGTATTGCACCCTGCTGCCTGCACACCTATCATCTTTGGCAGTTTTTTGATCATTCCTGTCATCTTCAATTCCCTAAAGCCTTTCCACATCCCGCTTATCAATGTGCCGTTGCCTATCGGACAGATCACATGGTCTATCTTTTTCATTTCGTCTGCAAGCTCGAACGCAACACTCTTTTCTCCTTCTCCCCTGTATGCATAATCCCCGAGAAGATAGATTTGCTTTTTCTTGAAATCCCTGTATGCGTATTTTGCAGCCTGCACATATCCACCATGCTTGACAGGCACGACATGCGCGCCGTATGAATGCATCTGCTCGATTTTCTCGTGCGGGCTTCCTGTCGGGACATAGATCGTCGCTTTCAGCCCTGCAGCTGCAGCATACGCACTGATGCTCGCGCCCATGTTGCCTGTGCTTGCAGCTACCACTTCTGTTGCTCCTAACTCAAGAGCTTTTGACAATTCTACTGTGGTCCCCCTGTCCTTGAAACTGCCTGTCTGGCTGATGCCTTCGCACTTGAAATGCACATTCCCGCAGGTCCCTATCTTTCTGCTGTGTACGAGCGGACTCCCGCCCTCTCCAAGACTAATAATGTGTTTGTCTTTTATGATGGGAAAGAATTCCCGATATCTCCAATGGTTGAACTTTCTTTTTCTTAACCTGCTCCAGCTTATCTTGCCTTTTATCTCATCATACCTGTAGATAATCTCAAGACTGCCGCCGCAATCACAACGATATCTTAGTTCTGTCTTTGGGTACGTCTTCCCGCACTCAAAGCAAGCCAGTGAATCTACGTGCATCTATATACCTCTTTTTTAAAAAAATTTTCTTAAATAATAGTTCTTTGAAGGAACATAATCCATTCTTGAATATAAACTTATTGCAGGCTTTCTTTCTTTCTGTGTTGCAAGGAACATTTGTTTTGCCTTTCTCTTTTTTGCAATCTTTTCCAGTTCCAGGATCAATTTTTTAGCAATGCCTTTTCTTCTATGTTTTTTTGAAGTAACTAATTCATGGATCCAGAACACATAACCTCTTGCCCACAAAGCATAACACAAA
Organism: Candidatus Woesearchaeota archaeon; assembly: GCA_014728875.1. Lineage (GTDB taxonomy): Archaea > Nanobdellota > Nanobdellia > Woesearchaeales > WJKV01 > WJKV01. The sequence goes on from WJKV01000115.1 coordinate 13,560, forward strand.
CCTCCTGATGCATAACCTACAACTTCTTTATTTTCTATAGCAACAATGTCAAAAGAATCCTTTAATTTCAAGCTTTGTTCATAGCTTTTCTTAATTGCCGCTTTATCTTTTTTATTCTTTGTAGATAATTGTAATAATAACTCAAAAATTTCCTTAAAATCCTCTTTTTTTGCCTTTCTTATTATCATTGGTTCAACAGCTTCTTTAATATTTCGCTTATTTTCTTTCCTTCTGCTTTTCCTTTGAACTTCTTCATTGCCATGCCCATCAATGCGCCGAAGGTATTGCTCTTGTTCTCTTCTATTATCCTCTTTATTCCTTTTTCCAGTTCTTCGTCGCTAATCAAGACAAACTGTTCTATTATATTCTCTAGATCCTTCAGTTTTTTGATCTCAGGAATCTTCTTCAAGATATCAACTACACTGTCTTTTCCGATCTTTCCTTTGTCCAATGCCTCAAAGATCTTCTCTAGATGCTCTTTTTCTATTTTGTCTATATCTACCTTATGCTTTCGTTTTAGTTCCTTTAGTGTGGGCAGTATTGTTTCTGCTATGAACGCGGCCTTCACATTCTTGTATTTTTCAACGAATTCAAAGAACAGGTCTGCCATGTGCTCTCTGCTTATCAATTTGGCAAGATCCTTTCCTACCCCTAACTTTTCGATCCTTTCTGCTTTTTCTTCGATAAGTTCAACTTTTTCAACAGACGAAAGATCAGGAGTTATAGGTGCAATGTCTGTCTCAGGATACATCCTTGATGCTCCCGGCATGGGTCTCATAAATTCTGTAGTCCCGTCCGGCAGAGCTTTCCTGACATGCGGCTCTATTTTTTTCTTTTTCTTCATCTCATTAAGCTGCCTTTCAACTTCATTCTCAATCACTTTAGGAATGGTCCTCAGGTCCTGGAAACCCTTAATCTCGACTCTTGGATGGCCTTTGATGCTGACATTCACGTCCTGCCTTACGCTTCCGATTCCTCTGATGGTCTTGCCTGTGCTTTTCATTACCATACCTATCTTTTCTGCAACCTCTTTTGCATGGTCCGGATACTTGATGTCAGGCCCTGTGCCCACTTCTATTAATGGGACCCCCAGCCTGTCCAGGTTCCATTTGATTGTTTCTTTTGTTTCTTCTAGTTTTTGTGCAGCTTCTTCTTCAAGACAGATTACATCAATCCTGACTTTGCCTTTGCTTGTTTCAATATATCCGTCAGTCGCAACCAATGCAGTCCGCTGGAAACCGCTGACATTGCTTCCGTCAACAACTGTTTTTCTCATGACCTGTATTTCATCTATTATTTTTGCGTTCAGCATCAGGGCAACCTGCAATGCAACCTGCAGAGCCTCTCTATTCAAAGATCTTGGCGGTTCGTCGTCCAGTTCTATTTCGCATACACAATCAGAATCTCCAGTATAGACCTGTCTCTTGTGTTTTGCCATCTCGAACTCTGCTGCGATATCCACCCCGCCCATTTCGCCTGCAGCCGCCCGCAGTTGCCTTTCTACTTCTATGTCCTTTTTCTTGCCTCTTACCCTGCTGGGACAATTGCAGAACAATTTGTGGCCGGCGATCTGTTGGTGCAGTTCTAGACCGCATTTGAAACCCAAACCTTCATAATAATGCTTTAGCCTGTCTGTCATACCAATCAAAACCGTTTCCTCATTTATATATATTTTGCCCTATTATGCAGCATAAGTTATAAATATTCAATATAATTCTCACTTTTGAATTTGGAGGGAGATTAATGGATATTCCAATTGAAGCTGGCGAAAAGGATCTGTTGATAAGGCCGAGCAAAGGCACAATCCATTCTATAGACGATGTTAAAGGTTTGAGAGGCGAAGATCTATGGCTGGCAATTAGGGAAGCTCATGATCCCAGCTATCACAAGCAAATAGATGCAGCCTTTATGTATATGTATGATGGGGATGTCGCCAAAGTGGAGGAATTTGTTGTTGCAAAGAGGTATCTTAGAAGGCCCGCGCTTGATGACTTGGCAGAAGAAGTCGAGGAACTGAGAAAGGCTTCTATGGCGCATGGCAAGCTAAGAAAAAAGACCATGAACATCGAAGAGGCATTGAAAGCAAAAGAAGGAGCAAGGCCGAGGCAAAGGCTGTTAAGATTGCAGAAACAGCAGGAAAAAGAAATTTCTCAAAGATTCTCAAAGTCTGTTAAATCCACCCATATAGGCCAGGTTAAAAGAACAATCTTAAAACTGGGCACTTATGAGATTCTGCCGATTCTTGAATCTATGCAACCTATAAGGATCTACGATCAGAAATTCGTCGACAGGTTAAATAATAGATTGAAAGAAAAAGGAATTAGGACTGATGAATCTGGGCCTGAAGACGTGCCGGATTCTTGTGAGATCTGTTCAGGAGATGTTTCAAGGCACTCAGTCACATTGCAAGAGATTTTAGAGGATGGAAGCTTTGGTTCTGGAAACTTGTATGTAGGAAAGGGCTGTGCGATTACTTTATTCTGGTTATTTAATGTTAAGGAGCATGAGAGGAAAATCAGACAGGTACAGAAGAGAGTTAAGGATTACAGGCAAGGTGATGATGAAGAATGGAACGAATATGTTATGCTGAAAGACCAGAAACAGTTGGAGACGATCGTGTCTGATGATGTGAGGGTAAAGATCGAGGAAGACAAAAAATTACAATTGGAAGAAGCGTACAGGCGAAAGCTCCTTGATTTTTTGGAAGAGATACACGAACAACAAAAGGACGATCCCGACCTAACAAGAATTTTGTGGTCAATGCAGAGGAGCGGCGGTTATTTAGGTTTCTTCAAAGACATTATGGACGATTTGGAACCAGAAGAATTGAGGATATACAAAAAGATGGTATATGGACAGATATTAGAGGATTGGGAGATGGCCGTCATGTATCATCGTTATGCTAATGAAAAGAGATTCAGCAAGGAAAGATACGCAGGAGGGATCATAGATGATGTGTTATACCTTATTGAAAATGACATTGTAAGCGCAACTGCATTCGGTCAGGCCAGGAAAGCAGCCGTGCTGGCAGACTTGACCAACAAGAAAAAAGCAGGCATAACCTCTAATGAAATGAAGATAATCTCTAAAAGTATTAAAGGACTTCTTGGAAAGAGAAAAGAAGAGCATTTGAAATCTGATGCGGGATATTCTGGAGATCCTATCGAACAGATTCTTGATTTGCTTATGGAGTATGATGCAGACAGGCTAAGGGATGAGGATAGCAAGACCCTGCCTGTGCAAGAATCAAAGTTAATCAGAGTTTATCATGAGAGATATTTTACTGCACAGGCTGCAGTAGAAAGAAATGAACAAAAGAAACGCGAATTGATACGTGCTAATATGTATTCTGCAGACAGCATCCAGGAACGCCGTTTCATGCTGGAAGAGATGCTGACTTTAGCAAGGAAAATAAACATACAAAGAAAGTACGCAGAGCACGGCCCTTTCACAGACCAAAAGAAAGAATTCCTCTTGTGGGAAGATTGCAGGGAAGAGTTTGTAACGAAATTGGGCATACCTGAATTGAGCGACATGAGCAGTCCGGATTTTTTGATAGAATTTCTGACCAAAGCAGCATATCCACAGGATCTATCATATTACATTAAATACCAAGAATTGAGATGTAATCATTTGCTCCCAAAAAAAGAAGTTAAGCCTGGTCTTGCTGCTTATTTAGAAAACGGTCTAGTCCCTAAAGAACTATTGCAGGGGAAAAATATTTCCAAACTAAGAACTATGTTTAAGATATTGCGGCAAAAAGGTTTCAGGGCCATATCTGAGATGGGTGAACACGAACGGACTAAACTGCTGGAAAATATTGACATTATTGCAAAGCACCAAGATTACAATTTGATTATTTCCATGCCGAGAATAGAAAAATTCGGCAAGTATCTTAATGGTATCGAGGATTGTAAAGTCTTTAGGAAAGAAGAGATCGAAGATGTAAATAAAACAGCTGCTGCGATCAAACGTCTTGATCTGACAGAATCGCAAAGAGATGCTTTGACAGAACAAGTAGCGGCGTTAATGAACTTTGAAGATGCGAAAGTATTGAGTCTTGAAAAGACCGCCCGCATGTCATTATATGATAACTACCGTTTTATTGATTATGATCCGTTAGAAGCAAGCAAACGCAGGTCGCCAAAAAAACAAGGCGCATTTAGAAACGCAGAGCTTCCTGTATTGGAATATTATGATCCTGCGAGCTTGGATATAC